>JAGWZR010000054.1 GCA_018968795.1 Planctomycetota bacterium
GGAATGTTTCTTTCACTGTAGAATGCATAGATACAAGAAATGGAAAAATACTTTGGTCTATGGAAATACATGAGAGTGCACCTTACAAGGATGAAGTTGAATTGGCGGGCAAAGCCATCAAAGATGCGGTCGAAAAACTAAAAAAGGAGGCAAAATAGATGTGACGAGCTATTTTAATGCGTGGTACATTCAATGCTGAAGCGCCATATCATTTCTGACTTTCGAGTCTCTTTGTTATCTCATTCAAAAGCCTTTCTTTATTAAATGGCTTTTCTAAAAACGATACATTTCCTAACGCTTGAAAACATCGATAAGTCTTCTCATCAAGTACGGATGCCATGATTACAGGCACTTCCTTGTATCGGCTCTCCTTTCTTAATAATGCAAAAAGTCTATCTCCTGTAATTCCTTCCATCAAGATGTCCAGTATTACTATATCATATTTTTTCTCTTTTATCTTTTTGAGTCCTTCTTCGGCATTGGGAACAAGTGTTACCAAAAATTGTTCACCTTGCAACATGTCTTTATAAAATTCTTGCATTTCTAAATCGTCTTCTACAATTAATAATTCTTTCATTATCTTAAACTCCTTTGATAATAGTCAAAGTGTATGCTCATTATATTTGACAAATACTAAGTAATTGTTTGCTCGTTTGCCTCTTCCTTCAGCAAGGGTGAAGCGGTGATATATTTTTGTGTGAATTCGAAAAATTTAATTGTTGTTGGTGCTTATTGGTAAAGTAAATTTGAACTGCGCCCCCCTACCTTTTCCTTCAGACTCTACCCAAATCCTGCCTTTATGTATCTGTACAATATTCTTACAGATCGCAAGACCTATACCGGATCCAAACGTAGAAGGTGTTTCCTTGTAGAACTTTTCAAACACGCGTTCTCTTGTTTTTTTGTCCAATCCCCTCCCTGTATCTTCGACTGTTAACTCCACTTCATTTGGTAGTATTCTACCCAATATGCTGATTTTCCCGTGTTCAGTAAACTTTATAGCATTGTCTACTAAGTGGGTTATCAAATGATGGATTTTATCTCGGTCTGCCTTAATGATAGGAATATTCAAAGGTAGCTGTTGTATGAGAACGTTCTTTTTTCTGCCGGCTGTATCCTTTAGCTCACTGATAACTTGATCTACCAATTCAACGAGAGAAATATCAGATATTTTTAATAATTCTGTTCCTGATTCTAACTTAGATATATCGAGAATATTTTTGATAATATTCTTCAGGCGGTTAACATTATTTCGAAGGATTTCGTGAATCTGAGAACTCTTTCCGAATACGTGTTCATTCCCTGGAACAGTAGAACGTTCAAACATGTCGATAGCCATTTCCATCTTCGCAACAGGCGTTTTCAGCTCATGGGTAACGTCGCGTATCAGATTATCTTTTAATTCGTCCAATTTTTTCCGCTCGGTAATGTTGCGACAAAACCCCTCAATGCCGATTATGCGATTGCCTTCCTTAATGGGAAGCGCTTCAAGAGACAACCAGAGAACTATGCCTTGTTTATTTACGACTCGAAACTCAAGATCCATTAAACTGCTATTCTGCCCGTTTAGTATTTTGAGGATTTCATTCTGTACCCTTTCCTGATCCTCCTTATAACATAAGGAAAGTCCGTAACCTTGATTATTATAAAATTGATCTGCGCTATAACCTGTGATCTTTTCAACAGAAGGGCTCATCAGGGAAAATTTTCCATCCTTCATGCATTCAAAGATGATATCCGGAGAGGTCTCAATTACTGTTCTGTATTTTTCTTCCGCCTCTTTAATCTTGTTAAACAGCCGTGTGTTCTCAATCGCCATGGCCAATTGAGGGGCGATTTGTAAGAAAAAATTGATGTGTTTCTTTGAGTAATAATCCTTTCGTTTACTTCCAAAATTTACACTACCTATTACGCGTTCTTTATATTCGAGCGGGATTCCCAACCTCGAATGTATCCCTTCCTTAAACAAAACGGTATCGGTAAGAAATCGGCCTTTAGAGGTATCATCCACAATAACCGGTTCGCAAAATTGCACCACCCTCTTCATCAAGCTTCCTTCCATGGGATATAAAACACCCTCTTTAAGGTTTGTATATTCATAATCTTTTGATAGGACAAAGGTTTCATACAGGTTGTTGTTTTCGGTAATAAGGGTAACGCTTAGTCGGTCAAAATCAATTACTTTTAAAAGTTCATTACTCATGGTTTGATAAACTTTTCTGATGTCAAGACTCGAAAAGATAATTCTGTTGATGCTGAGAATAATTTCTTTTTTATTGATGAACATGAGTAATGTTTCTATTTTATGAGTTCCTGCAAGGCTTTTTCATAGGTTTGATATGCCTTCTGGTCAAAGAGTACAAAACGCACCAATTCGATATCAGTATGGGTCTTTAAATAGTCTATTACTGTTTTTAAAGCTATTGCCGCGGCATCGTGCATTGGATAACCATAGGCGCCAGTACTAATGGATGGGAATGCCACACTCTTGAGTTTGTATCTTGAGGTAAGATTGAGGCTATTTTTGTAGGCGCTTGCCAACAGTTCTGCCTCGCGATGCTTACCATCGTGGTAGACGGGTCCCACCGTATGAATGACGTACCTTGTTTTCAAATTTCCGCCTGTGGTAATGCGGGCTGCTCCTGTTGGACAGCCTCCCAACTTCCTGCATTCCTCGAGTATTTTTGGTCCTCCTGCCCTATGAATTGCGCCATCTACCCCACCACCGCCCAGGAGACTTGTATTTGCTGCATTGACAATGGCATCCGTTTCCTGTTGGGTAATATTACCCTCTGTAAGTTCCAAAGTTGATTTGTTGAGCGTAATCTTTACCATAATTGTTACACAAATAGGGACGATTATTAAAAAAAATAAAATATTTAACTGCGAAATTAGATATACTCCAATACTTCGCTCTTAATAACCTGTTTAAATATAATTGTCAAGCATAAATTCAGGTCTTATCTGGTTCTTTGCGCTGCAAATACAACCCTCTATGTTTTCAAATATTGTGTCTAGTATAAAATCCTTGAAATTCTAAAAGCCTTTTGAAATAATTAACTCGCAGTCGGAAGAATTTGGTGATTAGATAAAGGTTATAAAAATTATGGATGTTAGAGAAGCCATTAATAAACGGCGCAGTATCAGAAAATTCAAGCCTGACCCAGTATCTGATAAATTGTTACTACAACTTTTAGAGAGCGCACGACTTGCCCCCTCAGGTTCAAACACTCAGCCGTGGAGATTTATCGTAGTAAAAGACGCGGAGACGAGACAAAAATTACAAGCGGCTTCATATAATCAACGCCACGTTGGTCAAGCCCCTGTAGTTATTGCCTGTTGTGCTGATATCAAGGCATTTGGTGAATTTCCAGAACGAATTGATGAACTCATCGCTGTTGGAGCATTGCCGGAGAAGACCCGCGAAGTCTTTGTCCCTTCGTTAAAAAAAGGCGGGATGAGTGCTGATATTAAATGGCATTTACTGATTGCTGCCACGGGAAATACAGATATTGCCATCGAACATATTGTACTTCAGGCTGTGGAACTAGGGTTGGGGACTTGTTGGGTAAGATGGTTTGATGATAATAAGGTTAAAGAAATACTCGAAATCCCAAAAAACATAGAGATCATTGCATTGATTCCCGTAGGCTATCCTGCAGAAAATCCACCGCAAAGGCCAAGGTTCGATCTAGAAAAGATTATTTACTATGAAAAATACGGAGGAAGCAGTAAATAAAATCAATGATATATGACAGCCTGTTACTATTGGCAAAAGGTGCTGTTTCTAGCCCTTAATCATGCGCACGCCATTTTCTGTTGGTTTAAGCTACCAGATTTTAGCTACATTTTAGCTACGTAGGAAATGAAACAGCCGATTTTCTAAAGGTTTGTCAGTATGGTACAAAAATGTTATAAATTTTGCGCCCTCCCAATTTTTATCCGATTTCTGTTTATTCTTAAATTTGTCTTTTGTATTCAGATTCTTGAAGTAACTGCTGGTGAAATAATCACGCCTTTAAGGAATACACACGCCAGTGAAAGTGCGGTTATCGTAATTCGTAGTCAGCAGATAGCGGCGTATGAGGAGACGAGTCGGGGTTTTGAAGAAGGGTGTAGAGAGAAAAACATCTCCATAAAGGCAATCTACGATTTAAAGGGGGATATAGAAGAAGGCAAAAGAATCACCCAGCATATCAAGCGTGACAAACCGAACCTCATCCTTGCCGTAGGCGTGCTTGCGGCAACCATAGTAAAAGAGCAATTTCCTGATATTCCCATCATATTTTGCATGGTTATCAATCATGAACGCTTCAATCTTCGGGGAACTAACATTACGGGAATTTCTTCAGAAGCGCCAGTGGAAAATCAATTTGCCATCCTCAAAGAGCTTCTTGGCGCCGATAAGCGCGTCGGGGTCATTTACGACCCGTCGAAAAGCGGCAAGATTGTTTCGGAAGCGGCTCTTGTAGTGGAAAAGTTTAAACTCAACCTCGTCAAAAAAGAAATCGCATCAGAAAATGAAGTTGCTTCTGCGCTCAAAAGTATCGTTAAGAAAATCGACGTCTTATGGATAATACCAGACAGCACGGTAGTCACAAAAAATTCATTAGACGCCATCTTCCAGGCAGCCGAGAAAAATCACCTGCCGACATTCTGCACTTCAAGCGCAATTGTTAAGGGCGGGGCGCTGATATCCATTTCTCCTGATTATGCATCCACAGGTCTTCAGGCGTCTCAAATAGCGCAAAAATTATTAAATAACCCTGCTACGACTACCTTGGGCATTAAACAACCCGACAAGTTGAAAATAACCGTAAACACCACCACGGCAAAGACAATTGGTATAGATTTATCACCGCTTCGATCTCGTACTGATATCGTTCTGTATCCTTGATGGTCGTCTATTTTAATGATCGTGACTTTCAAAGCAGGGGCACGGAGCGCCGTGCCCGCCTTCATGGCAAATAAGTGGCTGCTGAAGACAACCTAATTTAAAATCGTATGATTAGCATCCGCACAAAACTTATTTTTTTTATATTCTTGCTGATCGCAATCGTAGATGCGTTTAGCTGCCTTCTTTTTTTAATCCATACAAAAAGGCAGCAGAAAGAGGTATTCAAGAAATTAGGCGCCTCGCTGGTTACTTTGCTTGCCCAGGACAACGAGGTAAAACAAGCGCTCAGCTATGAACAACCGGCATTCCTGGACATACCCATTAAAAGACTCAAGGCACTCGATAGAGAAAAAGAAATTGGGTACTTGCGGATATCAAATGGCCAAACCGTTATCCTTGAAGAAAAGACGCCTTTTCTCAATATTCAGATGGAAGAACTTCCCCATAGGAATCTGTTTCAAAATCAAGATTCCCCGCTTTACAATCGCATAATTACTTCTTCAGGAGAGGTGTTATATGATTTTTCTATACCTGTCTTTGAAAAAACCTTCTCAGAAGAGGAATTTGCCGCGCAGATTTTAAGCGAAGACCTCGCAAAAACGAAACAACACGTTTTAGGATTTATACAAATTGGTTTATCCACGCGCAAATTAAACGAGAAAATCTATAAGACTATTTACTACGTCATCATCCCCACGGGGTTCATCATAATATTTGGGGGAATATGCATTACCTTCTTTCTCAGAAGGTACATTGTTTCACCAATCCGGCAGATGGCAAGTGTCACGCTGGATATAGCCAAGGGAGACCTTACCCGCACGGTAAATATCCGCTCCAATGATGAAATTGGACAATTGTCACTGAATTTCAACAAGATGACTAAAGCGCTCGGGGAATCGTATGCAGAGCTTACCCTTGCTTATGACACAACGATCGAGGGTTGGTCTCGCGCCCTTGATCTGCGCGACAAAGAAACCGAGGGCCATACCCTGCGTGTCACAGAAATGACTTTGAAATTAGCTCAAACCCTTGGAGTAAAAAAAGAAGAGTTGACACATATTCGGCGCGGCGCCCTTCTGCATGATATTGGCAAGATGGGCATTCCAGACAGCATTCTTCTCAAACCCGACGAACTTACCGAAGAAGAATGGCAGATCATGCGCAAGCATCCGGAGTACGCCTATCAACTCCTCTCGCCCATAACATACCTGCACAAGGCATTGGACATTCCATACTGCCACCACGAAAAATGGGATGGCAGCGGCTATCCACGAGGGCTAAAAGGTGAACAAATCCCACTGGCAGCGCGGATATTTGCGGTAACAGACGTTTGGGATGCGCTACACAGCGACCGCCCCTATCGCCCAGCACTGCCAAAGGGCAAAGCCATTGAATATATCCAGGCGCAATCTGGCACACATTTCGACCCGCATGTGGTAAAAGTATTTTTAAAAATGTCATGGTAAACAAAACCAAAATGTCATTCCCACCCCTTTTTTCACAGGGGTAAACTTGTCCTCGTGGAAACAGGGGTGGGAATGACAACTTTCTTTTGGCGCTTACTCTAACAGCAATAACTTTTATAATCTTGTGTTGTAAATGCCCTGTGGAAGCATTAGCGGACATTTCGTATGAGGACATGTTTCTTGCAGGAAGAGGTTACAAGCCGGTTGAGGACAATAAGGAATGACGCATCAACACATTCAACAATGGCGAACAAATCTAAGCCTGTAAGGGCAATTTATGAATTGCCCTTACAGGCTTACAAGAAAATAGCCTTTGATATCAACTATCGTGCTGATGTGTTGTGTTTATGTTTCTTTTATCACCTTATACGTTTTCCAATTTTAAGACACTTTCAACACAAGAGAATGAACCAAATTCCCCTGTCATAACTTTTCATTTTCCCCCCAATGAGCCTTGCGCATTGACTTTTTGGGCATAAATATCCCAATAGCTCTTATCCATATTACGTTTATCTTGCCAGGCAATGATCGCCCCGCCAATCCCGTCCCTCACCAGAACGGGAAAACATTGAGTATTGGATGCTGTGCAAACGCCTATTCCATTCTTTTCCCACAATATAAGACCTTTCCGATTAATTCGCTGGGCATAGATATCATACGTAGAAGTGCGGTTATCGTCCCAAGCTAATATTGCGCCATCAGCGCCGTCACTGGTTATCGATACGTAATTCTGGATGCCCGATTCAGCACAGATAGCCAAGCCGTCTTTTTCCCACTGGACATAACCTGCAAGGTCGACACATTGTGCATAGATATTAAAATCTCCGCCACGCATATCCCACCACGCAACAATAGCGCCACCTGCTCCGTCAGTAGTAATCACGGGATAATTTTGGTTTCCCGGCGCAGAACATAGAGAAATGCCATTGGCAAGCCATTGCACAATCCCGCTGCCATCCAACTGTTGGGCAAAGATGTCATTATTGCCGTTACGGGTATCTATCCAGGCCACTATCGCCCCTTCAGCCCCGTTACTAACAATGACGGGAAAACTTTCATGACCTTGCGCGCTGCACACAGGGACTCCCCATTTATCCCACAGCACGTTGCCGCCGCCGTCAATGCGTTGAGCATAAATATCGGCATAGCTTTTCCGAAAATCCTGCCACACAATTATAACACCGCCTGCGCCGTCGGGCACTGCTTCCGGAGCGCCCTGTGTCCCTGAAGCGCCACAGGCAAGCACTCCGTTTTTCGCCCAAAGCAATTCTCCATTTTTATTAACCCTCTGAGCGTAGAGGTCTACATAGTTGGTTCGGGCATCCTCCCAGATGATAATAGCCCCCCCGGCTCCATCCGCTACAATACATGGACTGGTCTGTTCTTTAACTTCAGTACAAATAGGCACACCATTATCAACCCATTGAGGGTTTCCTTCCGCATCGATGCGCTGCGCATAAATATCACAATTACTCTTGCCGTCTCGCACATCCTGCCAGACAATGATAGCTCCGCCACTACCGTCACTAACAATCCTCGGGCGTTTTTGGTTTTCAGATGCAACGCAAACAGGCATGCCGTCCTTCTTCCACAAGACATTCCCATGCTCATCAACCTTTTGGACATAGATATCAGAATGGACATCCCTCGTGTCTTCCCATGTAACAATGGCGCCCCCAGCGCCATCGCTAATTATCTGGAGAGCGCTCTGCTGCCCCTGCGCTGTACAAATAGCGGTATTTTCACGGGAATTGGAAGACCATCCGGCTATGGCAGGGCATTGCAGATTTATGACAACAAGAAAACCCAATATCAAATAAATGGATAACGACTGGAATGTTCTTCGTAAAATATTTTTTAAATAATTAATTTTTACCTGCATATAACCGGGGATCCAGCTCATAGGCCTTATTGTAAATTTTCATGGACTCCTCGTATTTACCGAGATTATAAAGCGCATTGGCCTTATTATGCCATGCCCTTGCGCTTTTCGGGTTAATTTCAATAGCTTTATCAAATGCCTTAACTGCTTCATTATACATATTCAACTTATCCAGGGTAATGCCCATATTATTCCACGCCCAGCCTCTCTTCGAATCTACCTGGACAGCCTTACTGAAAAGCTGGAGGGCGTCATCATATTTCTCAGACAAGATCAAAATGTAGCCCTTCCCGTGCCAAGCGAGGTCTTCCTTGGGATTAACTTCGATGGCCTTTTCAAATGCCTGCAGTGCCTCTTTGTTTCTGCCTAATGCAATCAGTACAACTCCCTTATTATACCACGCAGCGGCAAGTTTCGTGTCCAACTTGAGGGCGGCGTCATACAATTTCAATGCCTCTTCGGAATCACCCTTTTTATAGAGAACGATACCTTTATTCACCAAGGTGGCGCTATTGTCGGGATTAATACCCAGCGACTTGTCATACGCTTGAACAGCCATGTCGTACTTTCCCAGGCAATATAATGCATTTCCCAGGCCATCCCATGCCTCAAAGTAATGGGGATAACATGCAATGGATTTATTGAACGCCTTGACGGCTCGTTCAAACTTTGCCCGTTTGTACTTTGCCTCTCCATTTTTAATCCATTGCTTTGCGCTGTATTTCTTAGATGACGCTTGATAAACATTGCCGCGCATAGCCGTAGCCCAGACTATTTGGCAGGACACGAAGAGAGAAAACATTAAAACAAAAAATACTACCCTCAACCAGTGTCTATGCACTAAACTTTTATATGCACTGTATAATGCAGGATGAATCATTCTGCCGCCCGCCATTGAAAATGTAATGTTACAAAAGTCTCAAAATATTATAAAAATCGCCCTGCAAAATCAAATCAATTATCTCTTACGGATTCTAATTCGGCATGGACAGTTTCCCATCTGTTATAAAGGGCGTTCAATTCCTGAGTAATGGCTTTATACTGCCCATTGATTTCGATGGACTTTTCTTTGTCACTATAAAGCTCGGGATTTAAAAGGATATGCTCTTGTTCCTTCTTTTGAGTTTCTAACAAAACAATCTTTTTCTCAATGTTTTGCACTTCTTTTGCAAGTTTTCGCTTCCTGGCATTTTGCTCTTTTTTAAATAAATAGTATTGCTTTTGAGAACCGCATTCTAATGTTAATGGCGACAATTCTTTCGTGTTAACTTCCACAGTTTTTCCCGTACGCAAATCCGATGATTTCTTTTCAAGAAAATCCCTAAAACTTCCCAAATGAACATGGACTTTACCATTTCTTAATTCATAAACTTTGGAGACCAGACCATCCAGAAAGTCTCTGTCATGCGACACAATCAACAGGCTTCCCTTATAATCCAACAACGTATTCTTTAGAATCTTCTTGGTGGTAATATCGATGTGGTTGGTAGGTTCATCCAAAATGAGAAAATTCGTGGGTTTCAGAAGCATC
>JAGWZR010000055.1 GCA_018968795.1 Planctomycetota bacterium
TTAAACGGAGTGATTTCCGTTGGATATTGCATTAATTTCAGGTAACCGTTTTGGATAAGCCATTCATTTATGCAGATGCCACCAACCATTTTTTTTGTTCCATGGTCTGATACAATAAGGATCAGGGTGTTATCGTTTAAAAGTTTGAAAGTTTCACCAATTTCTCTGTCAAGGTATTTGTAGTAATTCAGAATGGCATCTTGGTATTTCGAGCCGGGTATATATTTGGGGTGATTGTGGTCGAAATATTTCCAGAAGGCGTGATGTATTCTGTCTGGGCCCATTTCTACCATTATGAAGAAATCCCATTCCTTGGAGCGGATGAAGTGTCGGGTAAGCTTGAAGCGTTTTTCAGTCATATCGTAAATTGTTTTTAGGATAGGTTCTTTATCATTACTGCGGAATTCCTCTACATCGAGGACATAGCCATTTGAAATATCTTCTACCTCATGTTTCAATTCAGGCGGATAAGTGTATTCGCCTTTTGTGTCAGGAGTCATAAAACAGGTGACCATACATCCATTGACATGGTGGGGAGGGTACGTCATTGGCACGCCAATTACCACAACCTTTTTCCCTACTTTCGATAAAATATCCCACACAGTATCCACATGGATGGATTTTGAACTTGCAAAGGTCAAACCATCGTAATTATAATTCGACCTGTTTCTAAACCCATACAATCCCAACCTGCCGGGATTAGCGCTGGTCATCATAGATATCCATGCCGGGCAGGTAATAGCGGGTATAGTACTTTTCATCTCGCCATAGACGCTATTGCTAACCAATCGTTTTATATTGGGTAATTGATCCAGCCATCGGTCAAAAAGAAGTTCCGGAGGTACTGAATCCAAACCCAATACAAATACCTTTTTCTTATTTATTACCATGGGGAATGCATCAAAAATGTGAAGTATGGTTGAACTCTAGATTTTATGATTATTTGCTTATTAAAATGTTTTTGGTTTTTAATCTATACTGAAACTAAGGCATGACATCCGTAATAAATTTCCTGACAATGCGCATAAAGATGTTGTTTGATATGTTCTGGCAATAACTGGGGGATTAGCCTGTAAAGCAATAATAATGAGAGCCCGCGATCGGAGTCGAACCGACAACCTCATCATTACGAATGACGTGCTCCGCCAATTGAGCTACGCGGGCATAAAAAAATTCTTCAATACTGAAAGCCATTATACGAAGAAATTTTTTTATTTACAATAATTATTCACATGCCGTTTTAGAAAAAGAACTTGATATTAAGGCTGAACAATTCGGTGTATCTCTAATGTCTGTTCAATTAAGCGAGACAGATCTTCTATAGGCAGCATGGTTGCGGCGTCTGAAAGCGCCTTTTCAGGGGTTTCGTGTACTTCCAAAAATAATCCATTACATCCTGTGGCGACAGCAGCTCTAGCAAGGGGTGCAACCATACCTCTTTCGCCACCGGAGACATTTCCCAAGCCTCCTGGAAATTGAACACTATGAGTGGCGTCATAGATCACCGGATAGCCCAGATTACGCATGATTACCAATGATCGCATATCGCTTACCAGATTATTATAACCGAAGCAGGTGCCGCGTTCCGTTAATAGAATCTGTTCATTCCCAGTACTTAATATTTTTTCGATAATTGCTTTCATATCCCAGGGAGACAAAAACTGTCCTTTTTTAATGTTGATGGGTTTGCTCGTCTTTGCGGCAGCCAGAATTAAATCAGTTTGGCGGCAGAGAAATGCCGGAATTTGTATAACATCTAGTATTTCTGATACGAGCGGTACTTCTTCCTCGCAATGAACGTCGGAAAGTATCGGCAAATCAAACTTTTTTTTAATGTTTGCTAAAATCTTTATGCCTTCTTTAATGCCGGGTCCCCTATAGGAATTGATGGATGTTCGATTTGCCTTATCGTATGATGCCTTGAAAATGAAGGGTATTTTTTTTGTTTGAAAAATATTTTTTAATTTATCTGCCAATTTCAAACAACTTTCAAGGCTTTCTATGACGCAGGGGCCCGCGATGAATACGAGCGGTTGTCCGTGTCCTATAGAGAAATCTCTGATGTTTATGATTTTAGCCATTTAGTAAAACCCGAATAAAAAATGAAACAAGAAGCCTGAGTAGGGAAATAGGATAAAGTAATATAAATAACAATTTGAGAAGTGTCAATAACATAAAAAGTTGTAAAGTGCAATTTAGTAAAAAGGGTACTTTGCCAAAAGGTTACTTTGATAATGGAAAAGGGTTGCTACTTATTTGTTGTGTTTGTAAAATAGTGCGGGAATTGTACACATTTATGGTCAGTTAAAGGCACGTTTAGATTAATAATAATGTGAAAACTTTTACGGGATGACAAATGAATGAAGGGAAGGCAAGCGGACACTTGCCCGTTTTTGTTGATATTAAATAAGAGGCTATCATAAATGAAGAAAAAGGTGTTTTTATTGGTAATTGTATCGGTACTATGCAGTGTGTCTTTTACCGCACTTGGAGAGTATTATGACGATGTCCCCGAGATTAGGTTGAAAACGGGATTGCCCAGCGTATTTGCTGTAGAAAGCGTTCGACAGATATCAGAGGGACAGGATGAGTCTGTGTTAAATATTGGCGTGTTTGTCAAAAAAGGAAGGATTGAATCGGTAAGCAGAGATGGGGGAATCTGGATTGTTACGGTAAGAACGAGCAGTAAAGAGGCGTCAACTTATTTGATAAAGGATAGCCAGTTCAAGATTGTAGGGGAAGAATCGAAGAAAGTGATTGTTAATGCCATTCACTGGAAAGACGGGAACTAAAAGGCATGAAGGTATATTTTATAGGCGCGGGTCCTGGCGATCCTGAATTAATAACAATTAAGGGATTTAAGGCCATACAGCAGGCAGCGTATTGTATTTACGCTGGCTCTCTGGTGAATAGAGAATTACTTCGGTCTCTTCCAGTCCATGCGAAGGTATATGATTCTTCCAGCATGAGTCTGGAAGAAATGGCGGTTGTTTATAAAGAAGCAAAGGAACGGAATGTGGACGTTGTAAGAATACACTCAGGAGACCCTTCGATTTATGGCGCAATACAAGAACAGATGCATGTCTTGGATGAACTGGGAATTTCTTACGATGTGATTCCGGGCGTTAGTTCCTTTGTTGCTGCCGCAGCCGTTTTAAGGCAGGAATTAACCCTTCCGGGAGTTACACAGACAATTGTAATTACCCGTATGGAGGGGAAAACTCCAATACCTGAAAAGGAACATCTTGGTGCGTTAGCTCTCGCTACCCCAACGCTGTGCATTTTTTTGAGTGTCGACAAGATAGAAGAAATTACGAGGATACTCATGCCTCATTATGGTAAGGATTGTCCCGTGGCCGTTGTTTATAAGGCAACTTGGCCCGATCAAAAAATTGTTCATGCTAAACTGTTGAATATTGCTGACAAGGTTAAACAAGAAGCGATTAGCAAGACGGCGCTTGTTATTGTTGGACGGGTATTGGAAAAGGAATTTAAAAGATCTGTATTGTATAGTCAGGATTGAAAAACATTAAGAACTTATCCGTAATTAATTTCTCCTCTTTTTCAAAGGGGGACTTTCATGGAATAGTTAATTACGGATATATTCTTAATTGGATCACCTGTACATGTCCTTTAAAATAAACGGCGCTGTTTCTGATTGCGTTTACGTATCAGGAAGGATAAAATGGCGCCCTTAAAAGGGCAGGAATTGGATAACCTTGAGTCAATTCAAGCGCTTGTTCTTGGAAATTTCCTTTGAGAAATAATTCAATTACAATCCCGATGTGCCATATCAGAACATGAGTCAGTGTATTCGCTAAAAATAATTTTTTTCAAAAATTCCAGAAAATACTTGATTCAGGAACTCATTTGATGTATTCTAACCCCAAATTTAACGGCCCTAAATATATTTTTTTATAAACAATTTTTGAAAGGAGGTTGTTGGATGAATAAGCAGGAATTGGTTGAAGCAGTGGCAAAGGAGTGTGAAGTATCAAAGGCTTGCGGGGAAAAAGCAGTAAATGCTGTTTTGGACGGCATAAAGAATGGTGTTAAAAAGAGCAAAGAAGTCAGGTTGGTTGGCTTTGGCTCTTTTTCTGTAAAGGCCAGAAAAGCTCGTAAGGGACGTAATCCGCAAACGGGGGAGACAATTAACATCAAAGCCAGCAAAACAGTGAAATTCTCGGCAGGGCAAGATTTCAAGAATATGGTAAACAAATAGAATTAATTGATATTGAGGAATGAACAAAAAGCAGGTTTTATTCCTGCTTTTTGTTCATTTTGTTTTTAGTTGTAAAATTTTATCCCCATCCCTCAATGAGGAGATGGGCAGGTGATTTTTGCATGGCGAAACTTTGACGTGCTCAAATGATACGCTTCCTATGTCTTTTCTACAAACGCCTCCACAGGCTCTAGTGTTTGCTGCCTGCGAGTAATTCTGCGATCATTCTCTGTAAGCAATTTCTTCCTCAATCGAAAAGTTTTTGGAGTGATTTCAACCAGTTCATCATCTTCGATATATTCAAGTGCCATTTCCAAGGAAAATTCTCTTGGCGGCGGGAGTTTGATACCCTTCTCGGCTGTTGCACAGCGAATATTGGTAGCCTTTTTGGCCCTGATAACATTCACTGTAATATCGTTCTGTTCGCAGTGTTCTCCCACGATCATTCCCTCGTACACACGATCGCCGGGTTTTACAAACATTATACCTCTATCCTGCAATCCATCCAAGGCATAAGGGGTCGCCTCGCCTGACGCCATAGAAATTAGCACGCCCTGTATGCGATGCGCAATATCGCCTTTATATGGTTCGTAATTATAAAAATTATGGTACATTACTGCTTCACCCCGTGTGGAACTCAAAATACGACTTCTCAGACCGATCAAACCTCGTGAAGGCGCTTTGAACTCGAAATGGGTAATATCCTTATCAGTATCCATGCTGAGCATTTCACCTTTGCGAGCGCCTAACATGGAGATGACCTGACCTTCGTATTCTTTGGGCACATCAATTACAACGTATTCCACAGGTTCTGCTTTTTTACCGTCTAGTTCCTTAAAAATTACTTTGGGTTTTGATACCTGCATTTCGAATCCTTCTCGACGCATGTTTTCAATTAATACGGAAAGATGGAGAAGCCCGCGTCCAGAGACGCGAAATGCATCCGGCGTTTCGGTATCTTCTACTTTGAGTGCCACATTTGATCGAAGTTCTTTATACAGCCGTTCACGAAGATTTCGACTCGTTACATATTTGCCGTCTTGACCGCAGAAAGGAGAGTTGTTGACCGAAAATATCATGGAGATTGTGGGTTCGCCAATGCTAATCAAAGACATAGCCTGTGGGTTTTCTATGGAAGCGATTGTATCGCTGATGTCGATATTCTCAATGCCGGTTAAGGCAATAATATCGCCGGCTTGGGCTGATTTTATCGGTTGTCTTCCCAGTCCTGTAAAGGTAAATAATTCTGTAGCTCTGTGTATAGTTTGCTTACCGTTCTTGTCAATTCGAGTAATTTGTTGACCAGCATTAATAGTGCCCATAAAGACTCTGCCAATGCCAATTCTGCCGACATAATCATTATACTCCAGCGAAGTTATCTGCATCTGCAAAGGCGCATCAGGATTGTAGCTTGGTTTTGGAATATAGTGTAGAATTGTGTCGAGCAGAGGGGTAATATCCTTATTATCATTCTCCAGGGACAGTTTGGCATAGCCTTCTCTGCCACTGGCATAAATTACCGTAAAGTCTAATTGTTCGTCAGTTGCATTGAGCTCGACAAAAAGGTCAAAGACTTCATTAAGCACCTCATGGCAACGGGCATCGGGTCGGTCGATTTTATTAATAACCACGAGAGGTCTTAGATTATAGCCCAGCGCCTTACGGAGCACAAACCTCGTTTGCGGCATTGTTCCCTCGGCTGCGTCCACGAGCAACAGGACGCCATCGGCCATCTTGAGGACACGTTCCACTTCTCCACCAAAATCGGCATGACCGGGTGTGTCAATAATATTAATCTTTACCCCTTTATAATTAATGGCGGTATTCTTGGCGAGAATAGTAATGCCTCGTTCGCGTTCCAGATCGTTTGAGTCCATAATACATTCTACATTTTGGATCTGCTGGTTAGACCGAAATGTGCCGCTTTGCTTGAGCAGTTGGTCTACAAGGGTGGTCTTGCCATGGTCAACATGGGCAATTATTGCTATGTTACGCACATCGTCTCTTACTGATTTTGTCATATTACTCCTCAAATATATGCTACATACTATCTATTAATGCAGCCAATACCATAAGATTACTTATAAATAAAAAAGCCGCAACGAAAAATCGTAGCGGCTTTGGAGATATTAGATTTGAAATGATTAACAAGCCTTACAACTACGTTTAATTTGTGCCTATAATTATTACAATCAAACTATCTATTGTCAATAAAAAATAAGGTAGAACTGGATAAAAATCGCGGATGTGGGAAAATTGGAATGCTTTTTTCTTCAAGAGGATTAGAAAATATGCTAGCAGCCAATTTATCTATATGATGAATATTGTGGGTTAACGATCCTTCGCATCCAATGATATAATGTTGTCGGAGTCCATTTTTCCAAATTGCGTCTCACCGCGCCTTTGAATATTCTGTAGAGAAAAAGGTAATTTGCTATCCGTTTCGATTGACCATAGCGAACTGCGATTTGCCGCATCTCGTCGAGAGCTGTTACATACGAAATATCAGATAGACCAGCTATTCGCATATGACCTAAAAGCCCCTTAGCATACTTTCCGATACCGCCATTCTTGTGTAAACGAAGAAACCATTCATAGTCCATTGCTATGCGATAATTCGTGTCAAAAATGCCTATTTTATCATAGGCATTTCTCTTAACCAGCACCGTTGGATGGCACAAGGCTGGCATGACGCCGTTAATGGTAGCTGAATAATCTGGATTGCCATTAACCCGATATTTAAATGTGCCGCTCGCATCGTAAAACAACAAGTCCCCAAAGACAAAATCCGCCGGAGATTTGTTTAAAACTGCTACTCCGAGTTCAATCTGATTTCCAGAGAACCAATCATTTGCATTCAGTAATCCAATGATTTCACCATTTGATACTGCTATCCCTTTGTTAAACGCATCGGCAATTCCACTATCCGGCTCGCTTATCCAATAGGCAATTTGATCTTCGTATCGGTGAATGATGTCTACGGTGTGGTCTGTCGATGCGCCGTCAATGATGATGTATTCGATATTGCTATACGTTTGATTGACGACGCTCTGAATTGTCTGTTCAAGTGTTTTTTCCCCGTTGCGAACGGCCGTTATTATGCTTACAAGGGGCTTGTCGGGATTTGATTTATTATAAACCTTTCCACGGGTACGAAGTCCTCCATCAATCCTATCGGGATGGGAAGGTTTATTCCTGTAATCTGCAATAGTTGGTGGCAATGATTATTTTCTCCCAAAAGTCATCGAAACTCTACCGCTTCATCTTTTGGTACGCGGGGTGGAGGGGCTTGAATTTTTGATGGATACCCTACCGGCACGATTGCAACAGGACGGAGATTTTCTGGCAGGTTCAGGAGTTCAGATACTTCCTCTTCTATGAATGCGCCAACCCATACGGTACCGAGTCCGTTCTCATGCGCTACCAGCATCATTCCCATAATACTGGCTGCTACGTCTTGAATAGAGTAGAGATATACGCCTCTATCTCCATACTTTTTTGAGATATTATTGTCTGTACAACCAACGATCACAAGAGGAGCGGCCGCTATAAACTCCTGATCCAAGGCGGCAGAGACAATCTTCTCTTTAAGTCTTGTATTTTTAATAAAAAAGAATTTCCTTGACTGCAGATTGCCTGCGCTGGGCGCCCATATCAGGGAATCCATGAGTTTATCGACAATTTCTTCGTCGACATCCTTCTTTTGAAAATCCCGTATGCTCCTTCGTTCCCTGATTGCCTTTAAAACATCCATAAATTATCTCCGCGCCAGCCTTGTTCACTAAAAATTGAGCAGGGATAATCCCGATACAGGATCAAATTCCCTTACCGCATGTATGCCGCTTAGTTCTATTATTACCGCTTCGAGCACAAGGAACACCGCTGCTTTTTCTCTGAGGCAGCCGACTTTCACCTTATCCCTTTTGCCGAATGCCGCATGTAGGTGGACTTTTGGCTTATCGTCCTGATAGAATATGGTTCCAAAGCCTACGATTTCGTGGCTTTCTCCAAGCTCCCTCCAGACCGGGATTGGCGGAAGTTCGTCTTTCTCAGGCCCTACAACGATTTTTCCTTCGCGCATGCCGCCAACGAGGTAAAATACGGCAGAACTAATATCTTCTTTCGTGACTATGTCGCCGAGGTTTCCGAGAACGTCTTCCTTGTCTTCAAATCTTGCTACAACGACCCTTCCTAACTTTCCTACCTGATATTTCATGATGAGCAATCCCTCTATAAATAATCTTTTTGTAAAATTTTCATGCGAACCTTTTCTTAATGGATTCAAGAATGGAAAAAAGGATTTTTGCCGTGAAAAAATATATTGGCTTATCTGACATTTATCGTTAGATTAGATAAATGTAAATGTAATGTCAATAATTAAGTTGATTTCCTTAACCCGACAATAAACTATTAGTTTAATGTATAGGAATTTCAATCTTTCGTCATTTCCCTCTAGCCTCCCCCTTTATCTCCCTCACTGAGGGGGACAGGGGGAGGGGTGTGTAAGTTTTCTGCAACACACCCCCAGCCCCTCTTTCTAGAGGGGAGATTAAAAGTCGCTGCCAAAGGCATCCTAATTAATCGTGAGAATGTTTCACTGAAGGCTTAAATTACAACCGCCTCTCTTTCCCCTCCTTTGCAAGGAGGGGATGAAGGGGCGGTCTTCCATAGACTGTTTACCATAGTGGTTATGGACACGAAACCCGCATAAAACAATTGGGAGGTATTAGAAATGGACATATATAAATATGCAATGCAGATGGAAAAAGATGGTGAAAGCTACTACCGCGAATTAACTGAGAAAATAGGTAATCTTGGGCTTAAAAGAATACTGACCATGCTCGCAGATGCTGAGGTAATACACTACAATATTCTTTTGAAAATGAAGAAAAACGAAAAGATAGGAATGACCGACACGCCTATACTAGCCGACGTTAAAAATATTTTCATAAAAATGAAGGAGGAGAAGGAGATCACAGGTATTAATATTTCGCAGGTAGAATTATATAAAAAGGCTCAGCAGATTGAGGAAAAAAGTCAAAATTTTTATTTAGATAAAGCCGGAGAGGTAGAAGACCTGTTACAGAAAGAGATATTTTTAAAGATTGCAGAAGAAGAAAAGAAACATTTTTTTATATTGGAAAGCGTAATTGATTTCGTCTCGCGGCCGCAACGTTGGCTTGAAAATGCGGAGTGGTATCATTTAGATGAATATTAACCACAGTTTTTACTAATGAATGGTTCCGGTTGCAAATGTGAAAAAAACTAAATTCATAAGTCCTTGATATTGGTTTGGTTTCCTGTTTTACCTTGAAAATTGAGGTATTGTTGGTGGTATATCAATTTTATTCATTTCAATTAATTCTATCCTTTTGGATTGATTTTAGCGCAAAATTAGTACAAATTATGACACAAGAATTTGCTAACACACTTATTATCGGACAACATGGAAAGATTCGCCCCCATTCTTTACCCCGAAAAAACAAAAAAAGCTTGCATTCTTCTTCTTTTTTGTATTATCATCCTTTTT
>JAGWZR010000056.1 GCA_018968795.1 Planctomycetota bacterium
CCTATGTTGAGTATCAAGAAAAAGAAGACAAAGGGCAACTGCAATTAACGTTGTAATTTAAGAAACCCCCGGCTCCTGCCGGGGGAGCGTCATTTTATTTTATTTATCGTGGAAAAAGTCTTGTTTTACGTTAAAAGATAAGCTGATGTGCGGGCGTAGATAAACAAGCCAGAACATTATACCGACCAGAATAACCCCACCCACAATATTTCCCAAGGTAACTGGCACAAGGTTATTTATAAAAAATCCCTTCCAAGTAAGTTGGGAGAGGTCTAGTGTCTTTCCTGCCATTTTTTCAGCAGCGGCAACGACTTCTGGATGTTTTTTTAATACCACCCCAATGGGAATGAAGTACATGTTTGCAACACAGTGCTCAAATCCGCTGGCAACGAAACCTCCGATGGGGAAAACAATCGAAAGTAACTTGTCCGCCACGCTCCTGCCGCTGAAACATAACCAGATAGCAAGGCATACCATTGAGTTGCAAAGAACACCCCTTGCCAGGGCAGCCGAAAAAGGGAGATTAACCTTCGTATTAGCGATAAGCAGCGCCTTTGCGCCTACCATATTGTGAAAGAATTCAAATTGGTGTGTTTTATACATCCAGCAGACCATCGTGAGACTTCCTATCAAATTACCAATATATGAGATGGTCCAGTTATTGAGCATTTCACGCATCGTGATTCTTTTACTGATATAACCCATGATAATTAAACAATTGCCTGTAAAGAGTTCTGAACCACCAACTACGACTAACATAAGTCCGAGAGAGAAGACAATGCCTGCAATCAGAGAGTTAAGTCCAAAGTGTAGAGTGGAATCACTGATTACAAAGGTGGCGAATTGTGCGCCAATGGCAATATAGACCCCAGCTAATATCCCCAGTAAAAGAGTCTGTGTAAAGCTTAATTTCGCCTTTACCAGGGCTACTTTGTCAATTCGGGATGCGATTAGTGGGGGTGAATAGGCATCGATATCGATAACCTGGATAGATTTTGGAACTTTATTTTCCACCATATCTTAATCTCCTTTTAATTATCTCTTTGATGGGCGCAAATAGATAAACCAATACACACCCGCAACCAGAACGATACCGCCGAATAAATTTCCAAGAACGACAGGAACAAGGTTATCAATCAAAAATCCTTTAAAAAAGGTAAGATTTGAAAGGTCTAGTTTTCCTCCATGCACCTTTTCCGCAGCAGTTATTACCGCGCTGTTGCCTTTCAGGACAAGCCCCATAGGGATGAGCCACATATTAACAACACAGTGCTCAAATCCACAGGCTATGAGACAGGATATAGGCCAGAGTAATGACAATATTTTGTCAATATTGCTCCTGCCACTGTAACACAACCAAATACCCAGGCATACTAAGGCATTGCAAAGTATACCCCTGGAAAAGGCAGTGCCAAATGGAAGGTTTACTTTATCATTCGCTGTTAGTACGATTTTGGCGCCTAACAGGTAATTGTTGAGTGCCCATTGATTAGAGTTGTATATCCATAATACGAGGGTTAGTGCGCCAATAAAATTGCCAATAAATGCGATAATCAGATTTCGTGCAAGGTCTTTACCAGTGATTTTTCGAGCCATAAAGGACATGGCGATGAGACAGTTTCCGGTAAATAGTTCAGCGCCAGCTATTACGATTAAAACCAGGGCTAGAGTAAAAGCCACGCCGCCGACCAATTGATTTAAGCCGTAATTAGAGGTTGCGGTATGTGTTACCAGCATCGAAAGCTGCGTACCAAGCGCGATAAAAACACCAGCAAGAATACTCAGAGCAAACAAGGTTAAAGTACTAAGATGTGACTTTGCTACACCCACCTGCCCTACCCTGTCTGCCATTTTTGCTGGTGCGTAAGCATCTATCTCGATAACTGGGATGGTATATTCCTGATTGTTTGCACCGCCGTTTTTTGAATCAGCCATAATGACCTCCTTTCGTTTATTAAATTTGCGGGAACGCAAAGAAACGCTCTGCGCTTCTTGCACCACAGCCATGGGATTGTATATAAATAATTTACTTATACTAAATGTTTATTCTAAAAAATAACGGATTTGTTTTCATTGTTTTTGTTAAGTTCTTTTATCCTTTACCAATGCTAGTTATCTGGGGTTGAGTAAGTTTTTCTTCCTTTATTGCGGCGGCTCCTTTCGCCGGAGCAACTTCTTTTGTAGTAACCGTTTTTATCATTGCACGTAGCATGTTAATGAAGATAAATGTCCATGCAACAAACGCTGCATAAATAAAGTATTTTGAGATATTAGCGATAAAAGGGATTTGAATGGCCTGTGCGAGTCTAAACGTACAGGCGGTATACATGCCTAAAGGGAAGACCATGCCCCAATAAAGAGGAGTGTACTTGAACTGTGTTTTATTAAAGACGTATTTCCATATTCCAATGATTACCAAAAACGGTATCCACCATGTGCCAAATGACCAGAAAAACAAGGTGAACCCCTTTGTGAATCCTAAGAAATCGGCATAAGGCCCTGCTACTTTAGGGATATTTATGCATAAAATTGATCCTGCTAGAGTTGTGATGGCGAGAGCGCCCATATTTATCCAGTAAGGTGGGACAAGTGCGTCAGGAGATATCTTGAAAAATACAAGTCTATAAATAATAAGCGTAATCAAGACCATATAAAGGAAAGAACCAATCATCCACCATACAAAGGAGCAAAACATTACAAAGCTGCCATAGTCCCCAAATTTCGGAGCAAGCAAGGCGCCGAGAACCGCCACCGACTGTGTGCCTACGGTCGCGGTCAACCAACCGCCGTGCAGTACCATTTCAATTCTTTGATCGCATTTAATAAAGAGGAGGTTGAATGTGGACAGCGAGATGATAGTCCAGAGAAAGATGCCAAAATACCAGAAAATCTTAGCAATTTCCGGTTGATTTACTATATTGACAAATTGAGCTCCGAGGACATTTGTACCCGCGACTATAGTAAAAAAAACAAGACTTAACTTGGGATTAGAAAGATCATTGTATAGATTGTTCCAAAACATTCTTACTCGCAATAATTGTAACGATAGAACAATTACGTATGCAAAGATGTTTATATAAAATAATCCATATGCAATGCTCCTAAAACCCAAGAAATTCGCTGCAATTGAAATTATTCCTGTGGACATCACCATTGCAAAATAAGCCGGATGAAATGTTCTGATTGTATTTCTAATAACACTCATTTGCTAAACACTCTCTCCTTGATTATGGGAAATTAATATACATCATACATGCTGCCGGATAAAACCTTGCAGAATTATACCACAATTGTTATTCCAATTTAAATAAGTTATTGAGATTTAATTAAATTAACCTAACCGCTCAATAATATTAATTTTACAAAATGAGTAAATTCTTTATTATATTCGAAGGATAATCTTGTATTTCAAAAACGATATATTTATTTCAGTATTATAAACGTTTTTTGCCTTTTACACGGTAATAAAATACATTGTTTTTGGCTATTTTTTGCGCTATTATAAGGCAGGTTAGGAAATTTGAGAGGGATTATAACATAAATCTAATTGATAGGTAAATAAAATTTTTGGAGGTAGAAATGGAAGAAAAGGCGATAATTACAAAGGATATGATTATTAACGACGTTATAAAAAAACACCCAAAAACAATCACAGTTTTCAATAACTTTAAGGTAGATTCTTGTTGCGGCGGCGGGGTTAGTATTGAAAAAACAGCCGCGACAGGCGGAGTAGACATAGATGCTTTGCTTAAGGCATTAAATAAAGTCGCACTGGCAGGTGGCAAATAGAACTTTGTAACAGTTCGTTATGGCTAGGGTTTTAACAAGGGGAAAGTCATTTTTCCCCTGTGTGTATCGGGCTTATGGCTAATCTTTAGTTGGATACATCTTTATTCAATTTAATCTATGCTGGCGAAAGTCTGTAGCGTTGCCGTTATTGGTATTGATGCATATCTATTAGATGTCGAAGTATATATAGCCACAGGCGATATGCCTTCAACGGTGATTGTGGGATTACCTGACACGGCTGTCAAGGAAAGCCGTGACAGGGTAAAGGCCGCGCTGACCAATAGTGGATATAAATTCCCTAATAAAAGTATAACAATAAATCTAGCGCCTGCAGACCGCAAAAAAGAGGGTCCCGTCTTTGAATTGCCAATTGCAGTTGGGATTCTTATCGCAACGGGACAAATTCATGTTCCAGACATCCAAACATATGCCATCGTAGGGGAACTGTCTTTAGATGGTAAGTTGCGTCCGGTGAAAGGTTGTTTATCAATGGCATTTAAGTGTAAAGAGCTTGGCATAAAAAGATTCTTGCTTCCATCTGAAAATGCCTCTGAAGCGGCGGTTGTTGAAGGACTCGACGTTATTCCTGTTGAAACCGTTGCAGATACGGTAGGAATATTAACCAAGGCTATTCCTCCCAAGCCGCATAAAATAGAACTGGAAGAGGTGTTTAGAGAATCCTGTGGTTACGATGCAGACTTCGCGGATGTAAAAGGCCAGGAACATGTCAAAAGGGCTTTAACGGTTGCGGTGGCGGGGAATCATAATGTGATTATGGTAGGGCCGCCGGGCGCTGGAAAGACGATGCTCGCCCAACGGATTCCTACGATTATGCCTCCTCTCACCCTTGAAGAAGCTTTGGGGACAACGAAAATTTACAGCGTGGTAGGTCTCCTTAGCCCGAGACAATCGTTGGTTGCAACACGGCCTTTTCGTACTCCTCATCATACGATCAGTACTGCCGGATTGATTGGCGGCGGTTCGTTTCCGAGACCGGGGGAAATTAGCCTTTCGCATAACGGCGTGCTTTTTTTAGATGAACTTCCGGAATTTGATCGAAAGACATTAGAAGTGCTTCGACAGCCGCTGGAAACAGGCAGTGTAACAATTTCCCGCGCCTTGAATTCAGTTACGTATCCTGCCAGGTTCATGTTGATATGTGCTATGAATCCTTGCCCATGTGGCTATTATACTGATAAGCGGAGAGAGTGTCATTGCACGCCCCGCCAGATTCAAAATTACATGTCAAAGGTTTCAGGACCGTTATTGGACAGAATGGATATTCAAGTAGAAGTTCCTGCTGTACATTATCGCGAGATTGTATCTGATAGAGCGGTACAATCTTCTGAGGATATTAGAAAAAAAGTAATGGCAGCCCATACAATGCAAAAAGAACGTTTTAAGGATCAACCAGTAAAGGCAAATGCACATTTGACTTCCAGGCAGGTCAAAAAGTATTGTGCGCTGGATAAGCCTGCGGAAGAGCTTCTTTATCAGGCAATGACGGAATTGGGGCTCTCCGCGCGCGGACACAGCAAAATTTTAAAAGTGTCACGCACCATCGCAGATATGGATGAGCGCGAAACCATAAAAGTCGAACACATCTCAGAAGCTATTCAGTATAGAAGCATGGATAGGGGTCTGTGGAAATAAAAGTTCTTTCTGAAGATTCTTGGGGGGGAATGAAGTGTTTATCCTTGATTGCTGATGAGGATGACATATCCGGCCTAAGCACTGATTTTTCCGTAAAATTATGGTTATCATATTTTACTTCGCAGGCTTAGGAGGTATAAATTTCTGGCGAACGAATGGAAACATCCATTGTAGAAAGATTCATTGAGAGAATAGCGAGCGGCAAAAAAACGCATGCGGAACGCTTCTATGAAATCTTTTCAGCACGAGGATTTTTATTAGAATTAGACAGTAATTCTGGGAATGTACGGTTAAATAATGATTCACACCCTGACGATGGCAAATTCCTAGAAATGCTGCAACATATTAACTACAAAAAGATTTGTAATAAACCGCATCAGGATTCTATTAACGAGCGCCCAAAAGAAGACGATGTCCGCGAACAGCACGTTTTCTTTGATAATATTAACACACAACTCTATGATATCGAGAACCATAAGTATTTGACTGAAATATTTACACATGAAATTCCTGTTGACCTTTTTCGTCTGAATTGGGAACGGGATTGGTATGGTAAGTTTAATCAGTTTAAGGAATTTGTGCGTCTCCCCAAAATACGAGTGTATGATTTGGAGCCCTTTATTGCCCGCTTGGTAAAATCTATTTCCTCTATTGGAATCTCAACATGGTCGTCATGCGAAGGCCATTGGGGCGCGCCTGCATATATATGTTTTGATGGGAAGTATCAGCGTCTCTGGTTTCAAGCGGTATGTAACAAGGTTGTTAAAAAGAAGTTAAATTTGGTATGCAGTTGGGAATGGTTGGGTTGGGATGAGCGCTGTTCTATAAGCAGCCCAAACGGCGATCTCCTTGAATTATACCTGGAAATCCAGGATGTAGCGCAGTTAATTTATGATTCGAGGATTTATTTAAGGAACATTAAGAAGCAGGCATGTTTTCTTCTTACAAACGAACATAAAAACATGAATCAGAAAGAGCTGCTCAATGTCTTCGAGGACTACTGTGAGGAGTCTATAACCAGAATCAATCAAGTATGTAAATGATTTTTTATTTTACAAAAGATTAACGCTTCAACATTCTCTTACAAAAATGTGGATATTTACAGGAATCAGTTTAACAAATCGCAGAAAGCTGGATAGAGATTTGCCGAAATGAATATCCTCCTAGTAGACCCGCCTTTTTATAGATTTTTTAATTATTTCAACCGCTATTTTCCTCTAGGGCTGAGTTATCTATCTGCTGTGCTGAAAAAGGCCGGGCATCAGGTGACGATCTATGATGCCGACTGCAATAAGAATTCAAAGGAAATTAATTATGCGAGACTGCCCGAAAAATATCCTATCTATTTAAAGGAACTGCAGAATCCTGAGAATCCAATCATAAGGGAGATTTCCGAGACTTTGGCAAGGCATCGTCCTGACGTAGTTGGTGTAACGGTTATGACTCCAAAGGTTGCCTCGGCGTTTACTATCGCCTCCCTCGCAAAAAAATATAACAAAAACTGTTCTGTTATTTTCGGTGGCCCGCACGCGACTTTAAAGACAGATGAAATACTCAAAAACACGGAAGATGTTGATTTTGTCGTGAATGGAGAAGGCGAAATTGTACTTCTCGAATTGGTAAATGCGCTGAGTGCGAACGGCAGTAATTTTAGCGCTATAAACGGACTTTCCTACCGGCATGAGGATAAAATTATTCACAATAATACAAGACAATTCGTGGATGATTTAGATAGCCTCCCATTTCCCGATCGAGAATCATTGCTAAGTTTAGATACCTACACTTCTGAAGATATGGGACTATTGATGGGGAGTCGGGGATGTCCTTACAATTGCTCCTATTGTGCAACCCAGATATGGACGCGAAGGGTTCGATATCGCTCTCTGGCAAATATTATAAACGAAATCAAATACGTGCAGCATCATTATGGAACCCGTCAATTTACATTTAAGGACGACTCCTTCACAGTGAACAAAAAGCGAGTAATGGAATTTTGTGATGAGTTAATCAGCGCAGGTATAAAGATTAATTGGGATTGCAATACCCGGGTTGATCTGGTGGACTCAGAACTATTGAAGACGATGAAGAAGGCAGGTTGCAACAGTATAAAGGCAGGGATTGAATCGGGTAGCGAAAGGATATTAAAGTTGATGGATAAGGGAATTACATTAGAACATATAAAGGCGTCTGCAAGGCTTTTTCGAGAGGTGGGTATTCACTGGACTGCCTATTTTATGATGGGAATACCTACGGAGACCAAAGAAGATGTCCAGAAGACGCTGCGTTTGCTGTATGAGATAAGACCCAGTTTCGCCTCAATTGGTGTCTATGAGCCTTTCCCAGGAACAAACCTCTTTGATGTTGGTATTGAAAGAAAACTGGTAAAACAGGATATGTCATATGAGGATTTCTTTACCCGTATACCGAGCGATTATTATTTAACGGATGTAAATCGCAGAGTTGACACCATGGACCGTGGGGATTTTAAGGCATTAGAAAAGGAAGTAAAAGAGGCATTTCATAATTATAATAAAGGCGTTGTGCGCATCTTTGAGAGGGCAAAAGCTAGAAGCAGTGTATACCTGCGCAATCCCAAGATTTTTTTAAATGATGTTGAAAAATATTTAGGATGGGTGAAGTAATCATTTTCGCTTATGCCAATTAAAAGTTTTAATTATCCGATATTAAAACAAATAATTCTCATTGTGGGAGATGTCGTTATCATAAATAGTTCCATCTTTCTATCGGCAATAATACGGTTAGGCCTGGATGTCGGATGGGACTATATAAAGAGTAATCTCCTGTCATTCATGTTGACGAGTGGAGTCTTTGTTTTTACATTCTCCTTTGCAGAGCTGTATGATACGCGGAGGAATTTTAAGTCCATAGGAAATATTATAACCGTTACTTTTGCATCCGCCAGCGCTTTTGTTGTTACAACAGTTTTATTTTATGTTACCTGGTCGCTTCGGATAGGGCGAGGCGTATTTATCATATTGGGGTTGCTCATTGCACTTTTTATTATTGGCTGGAGGTTGTTGTATAGTTATCTGCTGGAAAGGCAGATTTTTAAGTGGAATACCTTAATTATTGGCGCTGGTGGGGCGGGAAACGTCATTTTACAGGAAATAAAAAGATCAGAAAAATCTGGATTAAGGGCAATAGGTTTTATTGACGATGACCCATTAAAAAAAGGCAAACTTATTGATGGTATTCCTGTGGTAGGGGATCGGTATTCATTAGATAAAGTTATTCGCCAAAATAATATTAATCTAATCGTCGAGGCAATTACGCATGAAAAACCTGCCGACTTGATTAAGGCATTGATTGATTACTCGCGGCATGGGATAGACGTTATTGACATGCCAACGATGTATGAACGACTTACAGGAAAGATACCTTTTAAATATATTAAAGACGTATGGATGTCGCAGCTTGTTATAAATAAGTCTAGATTATATGGGAAAATAGTTAAGCCTATTATTGAAGTATTTAGTGCGCTGATATTGTTTGTTTTACTAATCCCTATTATGGGAATTATATCTTTATTGGTAAAAGTTAGTTCTAGGGGTAGGGTTTTTTATACCCAAGAACGTGTTGGTAGATATGGTAAAAAATTTATGATTATAAAATTTCGCACAATGAGGGAAAACGCAGAATCGGATACGGGTGCGGTTTATACTACAGATAAAGATCCCAGGGTAACGAAGGTTGGGAAATTTTTAAGGAAGTGGAGGTTGGATGAAATTCCTCAATTGCTAAACGTAATTAAGGGGGATATGAGTTTAATTGGGCCGCGTCCGGAAAGGGAAATCTTTATAAAAGAATTCGAAGAAAAAATACCTTTTTACAGCCTGCGGCTTGCGGCGAAACCCGGATTAACCGGTTGGGCGCAGGTGAAATATCCTTATGCATCTTCAGTAGAACAGACTGAAGAAAAATTTGAATATGATTTGTATTACATTAAAAATATGTCTTTTCTCCTGGATTTTGTGGTATTACTCAAAACGATAAAGGTCGTTCTGTTCGGAAGAGGAAAATAAAATTAGATGTTTTGGTTTTACTTGCAGCGTTGGAAGCTGCAACAGATTCGGGGATAAGAACGAGAAAACTTTTTATTTTTGGAGACTACACACGTAAGATTCCCGCAATACTTATAATAAGTTCTTTAATAAAGTGCGCCTTTTATACTCTGAGGCCTTTTCGTTGTTAATGAGTTCTTTTACTTGATGAGGGTTTTTAATTCCCTTAAATACGCACTTTACTTGGTTGGTGCTTATAGCAAGGTTGCCGATCTTAAATTT
>JAGWZR010000057.1 GCA_018968795.1 Planctomycetota bacterium
GTTTGCTTTTCTCATTCTTGGCTGCCCATAAAACTATTTCAGTTGAATGTGTGAAGTATCTGCAGGAAAGATTTGGTGGGGCATTGCGTTTATACCAAATAATATCATTGAGTATCTTGTATCCGAGTTCTTGCATAGCATAGCCGACTGAATAAATAATGTGTGTCGTTCCGGAAACCCATATAGTACCATTGGGCTTTAAGACACGCTGGCACGCCTTAAGCCACTCTAAGGTGAATGTATGATTTTCCTTTACACCTCTTGACTTATCCCATTTCCCTTTATTCACGGAAACCATCCTTCCGGCATGACAGGTAATTCCCCCATTTGAGAGAAAATAGGGTGGATCGGCAAAAATCATGTCAACGCTGTTTTCCCTTGCCTGATTCAGTATCTCAATGCAGTCGCCCTTGAGTAATCTTAGGGAGTACTCGGGGTCAGCATAGTAAACAATAAAGGGTTTTCCCCTTTCGTAGGCAACTGCTTTTTCGGAGACATAAAATTCGATAGGATTTTCCGGTGGACGGTAAGCCTCGGCCTTTTTCTGTCCAGCCTTAATTATTGGTTTGTTGCGTGTTTTTCCTGATATAAGTTTTTACAAATACGTTCGGTTTCATTAGGTAACTTTTTCTGCCACTAAGACACCAAGGCACAAAGAAAGAATTTAGTGTTTTAGTGCCTTTGTGGCTGCTTTGAAATTCCTAACCATTAGGGAATTTTTCAGACAATATCTCCTGTAGACATATCGTAAATCCAGTGAATGTCAGCCGGGTTGTACTCAAAGAGTTCATCTTTCTTAAAGAAGATGCCAATCTCTTTTTCTGCTGAGGCTGAGGAGTCTGAACCATGGATTAAATTAAAACGGTTGCTGACGGCATAATCGCCGCGGATAGTGCCGGATTCCGCCTTGGAACCAAAGGTAGCGCCCATCATCTTTCGGACAATTTCTACGGCATTCTTACCTTTCAGTACCATGACTACAACGGGCGCAGAAGTAGTATATCTGACCAGCGGTTCAAAAAAATCTCTGCCTTCGTGTGCGGCATAGTGTTTTCTCGCCACGGTCTCTGAAATTTGAATCATCTTTAGCCCAATTATTTGAAATCCCTTTTCCTCAAATCTTGTAAGAATCTTCCCAAGCAAACGGCGTTGAAGGGCGTCTGGTTTTAATATAATTAAAGTCTTTTCCATAAAATATTATCCTTTATGATAACTTACCACAGAGAGCACAGAAAAATCTTCTAAAAACCAAAGATTAAAGATCAAAAGGTAAAATGACAAATCAAAATTCAAAGACGACAACCACAGATTTCGCAGATTAAGAATATATCCGTAATTAACTATTCCATGAAAGTCCCCCTTTGAAAAAGGGGGGAAATTAATTACGGATAAGTTCTAAAACATCTCACCACAAAGACACAAAAAGTGCAAAGAAAAATCACAGAGCACTGACAATAACCCTTGCTACTTGCCTGTCAAACAAGCTTAGTATTTAGTATTTTTCTGTGACCTCTGTGGTTCATGTTTTAAATTTGGCCTCTTTTAAGCTTCCGGACATAGAGTTCTCTCACCTTGAGAAAGAAGTTATGATAATCAGCAGACTTGTAGTCTGGAAACGTCCATGGAAAGGTTTCATATCTCCCGCCACGATAATTGAGGGTTACTTCGGCATAGATACCATCCCGTAAATAAATACGATGGGAAAAATCCTTGGTAGAAGCCAGTATGAGCCTGCTTTCGCTGATATAGCCAGGGTCAATGTTGATGGGACGCTTCACGGAATATTTCCTCGAAGAGGCGATTGATTCTTCGACATTATTGGTTTTCACTTTGATAAGGGCAATCTCGTCAGGCATGACCAATTTCCCAAAGCTATAAAACTGTCTTTGAATGCCTCTGCCCATCTCTTCGTTATAATACTCGGTAAAATTAAAGGGCAGTACGCCGCTTCGAAGGTCGATAGAACCAAAATATTTTTCTAATGTCTGGTCAATTTGATCTAAAAGCGCAGGGATACTTGTCAGTACGCCGATAATTAAATTTACAGGTTTTGGCTTAGAGATTTGACCCACGATAGTTATAGTTTAGCCACGAATGGACACAAATTAACCAATTTTAGCCTGCTTCTTTTTTCGTAACTGCTTAATCGGAGTTGAATGCCGCCCCTTTATCGTCCGACTGACCCCTCGACGGGCGTTCGACTGCGCCTCACGCCGAAGTCCCCTCCTTGCGAAGGCGGGGAGTGCGGAGGTGTTTATAAAATCCAATAGCATTCTACTTGCCGATATTGAGTAAATACTTTTTTATTCGTATCTATTCGTGTAAATTCATGACAAATTCATCAAGGTTTTGACAGCATTTCAAACAGAGATTCTATCCTCGATCTCATTTCTTCAGGTGGGGTCAGAAATGTTTCACCACTCTTCCTTAATTTTATTTCAAGTTCCTTTGTCTCGGCAAATTTCTTACCGATGACAATTTTTATCGGAATACCAATGAGGTCGGCATCCTTGAATTTTACGCCCGGCCGCTGGTCTCTGTCGTCCAATAATACTTCAATACCTGCAATATTAGTGAGATCGTCGTAGATGTGATTTGCCATTTGCATGCTATTAGCGTCGTTGACGTTGACCGGAATTATAATGACTTTGTAAGGTGTCAGCGAAAGCGGCCATATAATACCATTTTCATCATGTGACCTTTCGATAAGAGAGGCAATGATACGGTTAACTCCAATTCCGTAGCATCCCATGATCATAGATTTTTCTTTGCCGTTAGCATCGAGGAACTTTGCCTTAAGGGCGTCGCTGTATTTAGTACCCAGCTTGAAGACATGTCCGATCTCAATACCCTGTGAGATGTCAAGATCGTGATTACATTTCGGACATTTGTCACCCTTGACTGCATACCGAATGTCAGCAACCTGATCAATTTTAAAATCCCTGTCAGGATTCACGTTTAATAAATGCGTATCTGCCTTGTTAGCTCCCGTAACAAAGTTGCAAAGTGTGGACACGGCCTGATCAGCTATAATTTTTATCTTTAAACCAACGGGACCTGCAAACCCCACACGCGCTCCTGTAACGTGTTCGATGGTATTGTGGTCTGCAAGGGTAACTGTTTCTTGTCCAAGAACCTTCGTTAGTTTGGTTTCATTAACTTCGTGGTCGCCCCGGAGGAGAACGGCTATAGGCTGTCCATTCGAAATATAAATCATTGTTTTTACCATCCGGTTCGGCTTTACATCCAAAAAGCCGCCTACCTCCTGAATGGTGTGTTTATTGGGTGTGGGGACTTCCCTAAGCGATTGAAGGCTTACATGGTTTTCTCGCGGGACAGGGGCGGCTTCAGCCCGTTCACGATTGGCGCTGTAACCGCATTTTAAGCATCGGATCAGGATGTCCTCGCCGACAGAACTTGGAACCATAAACTCATGGGAGACATCTCCACCCATAGCGCCTGAGTCTGCCTCGACAACAATATAGTCAATACCGCAACGGTCAAATATACGGCAGTAAGCTTCGTACATGGACTTGTAGCTCTTGTTGAGTCCCTCATAATCCACATCAAAGCTATAGGCATCCTTCATAATAAATTCTTTGCTGCGAAGGACTCCGAACCGAGGCCGTGTCTCGTCCCGGAATTTGGTTTGTATTTGGTACAACGTAATTGGGAGTTGCCTGTAAGAATTAATCTCATTTCTTACAATATCCGTAACTATCTCCTCGTGGGTAGGTCCCAGGGCAGTGGTCTTGCCGTGCCTATCCTCAAAGGTAATTAAGTCATCGCCAAACACGCTCAAACGGCCGCTCTCCTCTAAAAGGTCGAGCGGTTGGAGCGCAGGGAGGAACACCTCAACTGCTCCCGCCCGATTCATTTCTTCACGCACAATGTCAATAACTTTATTCAAAACTAGTGTGCCAAGCGGCAAATAAGCATAAGCGCCAGCCGTAATTCTTCGAATGAGACCGGCGCGGATCATGAGCTTATGGCTATCAATCTCTGCCTCTGATGGGCTTTCCTTCAGCGTAGGAATCAGCGTTTGCGACCATTTCATCTGTTATTTATTCCTTAAAAGAAACTGTATGTGGATAAATGCCCGTTAATAACTTTACCATTACCACTCTTCACGATACGAGAAATTTCCCTTTGGGATTGACTTGGAGCTTCCACCCCTTCGGGTAACAGTGAAAAGGAACCTGTTCGTGGCACGGCATATCAGAATGTCTATAAAGTTAACGAAGAAAATATTATAATTTTTTATCTTCCGCTTTCAAGGATTAAATAATCAGCCTGAAAGCAATCGGCATCACCGGAGGGGCTTATTCCATTTATCAGTGCATGGCTAATTAGGCCTAACACATAGACAGCAATTTTTACAAAGATACTCGTGGTCATTTTTAAACCAAGGGTTGCGAATGTTTATTAGAATTAAATATTTGACACACAGTATTTTTTATTTATAATAATTCGTCTTTTGTTTTTACTTTTCTTTGTAGATTTTTAGTGGCCATTTTAAAATCTGTGGTTAATTTAAACCAACTTTTCGCATAAAGCGTTATCGTTAGTTTTATGCTATATAGCAGTAAATTGTTAATATTGAAGGGTTTGTTTTCTTTGTTCATTTTGGTATGACATGTGCTAATTCTAGGTCAAAGTAAAAATTAAAGAACGGGTTTGTTAAAAGAAAGTATGTTGGTAGTGGTTGATTACATTCATTGTCGGAGGTGAAAAAGCATTGGTAAGAAAGACTCTTTGGGTAGGTTTGATTATTGGCATATGTGGGACGATGACCCACGGATTTGCCGAAGAGGCGACTAAGAAAGAAAAAGAAAAAAGCGAATTGGCCAAGGTTATGGGTGAAATAGATAAAAGCTACAAGGCCGTTGAACAAATATCGGGGTATTATAAATATAGCGCCAATGATTGGCAGGTTATATCTGAGTCAAGTTCTAATATTATACAACTATCAAAGACAGTCATTAGCAAATTTGCTCGTCCCGATGACAAGAAATACCAGGAACTCAATAAGACGATGCTGGCAGAGGCTGAAAAGATGTACGAAGTTGTCAGCCATAAGGACGAAAAAGGCGCCTTGGAAGATGCGCAATGGCAAGTACGGCGGCTGAGACAGACATGTGCATTGTGCCATAAACATTTAGGAATTCATATTTATCCACAATTATATCCGGGTAAGAAAGAGGAAGGCGCACCTGGGCAAGAAGAAATTCCTGCACCGAAGGAAACTAATATTCCAAAGGATTGGTAATCGGACAAATTTGTATAAGGGGCAGGAGAGTTTAGCAATTAAAGGCGATATTTTGAGTTCTTTTACGCAGACAGCTACAAAATTTTTTCTTGACTCACTTTATTTTCAATGCTATAGTGTTGAAAATTGTTCTTTGAATCAATCCCGGCTAGTAATCGAGTCTTGTAGGATAGCCGCAAGATAATCTATGAGTATTTGGTGCGGATAGGAATTGACTCCCTTTTTAGAACAATTGCGCCAAAAATACGTATATCTTTTCTTGCTCTTTTATAACTTCTTTGGGCGTATACAAAAACTCATTAATGATTTCTTTACTACGCGGTATTATCGCAAGATAGAAATTCATTTAGCAACGCAGGGAATCTTCAAGATAACTTAGGAGGCTCGCTAGAAAAATGGGAAAGTGCCCATGGCATTTCAATTGAGAATAATCACACGAATAAATTGTGGTGGTATGCAATGGATAGTCTAGGGTATATATGCTCTATGCAGTTCAATTGTCTTTTAGCGCGAAGGGAGGTGAAGTGGAAGTCGGAGGGCGGAGGGCTGGATTTCTAAAAATTTCAGTATTAACAGTAAGAATGGTTGCCCTTTCTATAAGTTTTGTAACAAGAATTTATAGTATTTTATAGATTCAATATAAACGGTATGTAAGCATATTAAGTAATTTAATAAGGAAAGTGAGGAGGGAAAAATGAGGCTGAAAAAAGTTATTTTTGCTGGAATAGTAACTTTATTTGTTGCATCAGCAACATCGGTGAGTTACGGGCAGGCAAACCAGGGCGAATTATGCAAGAAAATGTGGGACAATTTTCAAGCAATGAGGGCCATGACTGGGCTTTCTGCCGCTGACGATAGCCAGTTTGGCAAATTTTCGGCAAGTGCAAAGGCAATTAATGCAGACACAGAGACGTCCAAGAGCAAATTCGCAAGTGATAAAAATTATAACGTCTTGAATGATGAGGTTCTTTATCATTCATCGCAGATTGATAAAGCGGCTTCAAACAAAGACCTTGAAGAAATTCAGGTACAATTCAGAAGGCTTACCATTGCCTGTAGGAATTGTCACAAGATTTACAAGTCAGAGCTAAAACTCGTTCCGTAAATTTAAATAACCACATATGTAACCCGTAAAAAGAGGAGGGAGATCGAATTATGAAAATGTTCCGTTTATCATATATATTGCCGATTGTTGCAGGATTGGGATTATCCTTAGGTAGTTCAGCCTGGGCGTTAACACATCACACCGCAGGGGACACAACGAAGAGCCCATACACAATATTTGCCGGTCTTGGTTTTGCTGTTCAGGAAAGCTGTTATTATTGTCACGGAAATGGCGGCAAGGGTACCGCTAAGGGACACGAGTATGGCGTACCTGATTTTACCGAAGCTGCTTTCCAATCATCAAAAACAGATGATCAGCTTGTAAAACACATCAACGCAGGTAAGGGAAAGTGCCCTGGATATCAGGGAAAGATGTCGCCTGAAATGATAGAGAAGATGGTGGAAATTGTTAGGAATTTTGGGGCAAAGCCATAATCGATTTATAGATCATAGGATTTGCAAATAAAATCGATTAAGATTGACTAAGCTTTAAACAAGGGCATATGAAATATGATATTTCATATGCCCTTGTTATTTCCTCCAGTATAATCTTCTCCCTGTCTCTCAACGCAAAACAAAGAATAACACCTAATCCCTTATTTAAACTTACTCAAATCCACCATGCTTTAAGTTATTTCCGCACGAAAAAGACGTTTCATCTGTTGCAAGGCAAATTGGTGTTCAACTCGTGTAAGCGCTGCAACACAATTCTGTGGTATTGTGATTCTATAACCTCTCATATAGGCATCTGCTGCGGTATACAATACACAAATATTTGTTACAACACCGGTAATTATCAAATGGGTTATACCTAATTTTTTTAGTAATTTATCCAAGGATGTTTTATAAAAACAGGAATAGCTTGTTTTTGCCACTTCATAATCGTTCTTATGCGGTTTGAGTTGTTTGATAACTTTTGCACCCTCAGTCCCTTTTACAGCATGAGGATGCCATAACCTAAATTCAGGATCATTATTTTTGTGTGCATCACAGCAATAAATAATGGGAATATGCTTCTTTCTTGCCTTGTTTATTTCTTTGTTGATAGTGTTGACAATTATTCTTGCTTCTGGTACTTCAAGAGTAGCGCCTTTCTTGACAAAATCATGTAACATGTCACAAACAAGGAGCGCGCATTTTCCATCGTCATGCCTTTTTAATTTCTCCATACCTTCGCTCACTCAAAATGTATATATTACTTTTAAATCGTAAAGTTGACGCAGAGGGCCAGTCCCTGTATCGAAAACAAGATGCTTGTCTTTTATCTTTACCAGAGTACATGGATATGCCCTTGTCTTGGAAGGCATCCCCGTACCAGAACCAATAATCGTTAGTTCCATTTCACAAAATTGATACCGTCCATATCTTCAGGTATTGGGATATCCAACGACGCCAAAATGGTTGCGGTAACGTCAATAGTCTCCAAAGAATGTTTGGTAATATCTTTATGGTTAATATAGACAAAGGCGTCATCGTAAGTATGCATACCGCTAAAAACGCCTTTACTAAACAGCGTCCTCTGATCGATAGCCCCTTTTATATCATAGCCGTGTTTGGGTTCAATGACAAGGTCAGGCGCCCTATCAAAATATTTTCCATGATAAATTTCTTCACGCTTGTGGACTTTATCAATTATGTTCGTTTTTGCAACAGGATCTTTAATTTTGATAAGTTTTGATATAAGCGTATCCCTCAATTGCTCATAATCCTTGCCAGGTTCCACACACCCATTTGGCTCCCGACCTCTTAGATTGATATAGATTCTTCCCGGATCAAGACAATAAGCTTTCGTCCCTTCGCCTATGTGAGACAAAGATTTTGGCGCCGTTGTTTTGAAATTCAAAAAACCCTCATTTTTTAACCAGCAATTAATATTCACCTCGTGTTTTAATCCGCAAAATCCGTGGTCGGACAAAAGAATAAGGGTAGTGTCGTTACTAATATTCTCAACAACCTTACCGATAGCATCATCTACTTTTTTGTAATAGTCCAGAAATAAAGAGCTGTATTTGGGGTCGTTTCTTTCCATAGATTCCCAGAAGAAGTGGTGAAGTCTGTCTGTCTCCGTAAAAATCCCAATAAAAAGATCCCAAATTTCATTTTTCATAAAATGAAGAATTGCATTGGTTCTTCTCTCTAACGTCAGAAACAAGTCGTCAAACAATTTGTCCTTCGATTCATGGATGAGTTGTGTTTCAACATCGATTTTGTAACCCATCTCTTTCAGGGCGGGAACAACTGAACTTGGAAAACTTGCCCGGACAAGGTCTATTGCTACGAAACCTGCTATGAGAATACCGTTCATTTCAGAGGCGGGGTAAGTTGATGGTACGTTAATTATGACAGATCGTTTGTTGAAGTTGCGGATGATATCCCATATCGTTTTACTCATCACATGCTTGGAATTTGGATAATACACGTCGTAAGTGTTAGGAATTCTTTCTACAAAACCGAATATGCCGTGTTTGGCTGGATTCACACCAGTCATAAATGACGTCCATGCCACAGAAGACACGGCTGGGTGTGTGGACTTCATCTCTCGAAGTGAACCTGTAGATATTAATTTGGATAAATTTGGGCATGCGCCTTGTTGGGTTAATTTTTGAATGAGACTGTAAGGGGTGCCATCTAATCCAATAACAACTGTTTTTTTTCTCAAGTGGATTAATTAACCCTGAAAATAATGCTTACCTTAAATACTTCACAAGGAGAAGGATTGCTTCCCCCCTGTCTTCTCTTTTCTCGATAGCCATCCAGCCGTTTTCCCTCATTTGATGAGAAAGATTATGGGAGGAAGATAAATTTTTGTTCCCCCTTATGAGTAAAAAGCTCATAAGGGTTAATTCACTCTAACTTTGTTCCAATCTCTATCCCTTCGGCAATGGCTTCAAGCGCTGTACGACCTTCCACAGCATCGCCAATAGTATGAACCTCTGAAACAGATGATTGAATGGATGCCGCAAGCGTACTGTTGGGTTGATGGAGTGTAGGAATGACGATATTATCAAATCCTTCAAGCTTCTGGTCTACCTCTCTTCGGCGACTAATGACTATATAATTGTGTCCAATCTCAGTTACCTTTGTGTTGACGTGTAATTGAGCACCCATCTTCTTAAGACGTTCACAAACATGATAACGAGGGTGTGCAACCAATCCTATCCCCAAAATACGCCTCATTTCTATAAGGGTAATTTTTTTTCCTCTGGAGGCCAGGAAGTCTGCAAGCTCGCAACCCTCAGGTCCTCCCCCAACAATCGCCACATTGTTTCCGAGAGAATCGGCGGTTGAGAAAGCATTCGCAACATTGAGTACGCCGTTGCCTTGCGCGCCATTGATTTCAACGGGGACGTTCTT
>JAGWZR010000058.1 GCA_018968795.1 Planctomycetota bacterium
ATTCCACGCTGGAAAGCGTACGAAATAATTTTGAATTTCTGAAAGAAATGGATATCATGACCACTCCATCTGTGACTGCCCACCTGCTGCATCACAGACAAACCCTTTTTGAAGGAACACCAGATTATTACCAAATGATGCGTGAAACTACCAATACTAATGGCTCATTTACCAATTATGAAATCTTTTATAGAATAAGAAACCCTAATGTCGAAACATTTTCAGAAATTATTTCCAATGTTTGCAGCGCTGCCTTATCTTTACTCCCAAAAGATTTTAATTGTGAAATCAACGCATCCAATACCGGCATAGAATCAACTTCATTAAATTTATTAAATAATACTTTAATCGCTTCATTCGATAGAACTCTTTCTTATTTTGAAATGAATACATCTCTTCTTAGTTTCGATGCGATAAGGGAGATTAAACAAAAACTGATACACGAAGTTGAAAAAACAATGAGATGCCTGATGTATGATGCACGATAAATCTATCCTGTATGTGTATTTTGCCTCTCTAGATTCATCAGTGAAGATAAAGAATAATGACTAACTTAAACTATTCAAACGTTGATTATTTACTTCAGCTTAGTTGTGGTTACTGGAAATCCCACGTCCTCTTTACAGCGATAGAGTTTGATATATTCACAATCATCAGTAAAGGCAAGCATACCACTAAGGACATTTCGCAATCCATCCATGCTGATGAACGGGCAGCAGAGATGCTCCTGAACGCCCTCGTTTCTCTTGAATTACTTACGAAACAAGCAAACCATTATTACAATTCTCATATCTCGGACATTTATTTGATCAAAGGAAAACCTTATTATCAGGGAGATTTTATCCATCACTTTCATAATATGACGGATAACTGGGCAATGCTTCGGGAGACGATAGAAACAGGGAATGCCGTCTCATTGAAAGACTTACCCGAAGAGGTAGACCCTCACGATCTCAGAGATTTCATAACGGCAATGCACAATATTGCCTCTGTGAAGGCAGAGGAGCTTTGCAGAAAAATTAATTTAAAGAAATCAAAAATGCTGTTGGACATCGGCGGCGGTCCTGGTACTTATGCCGTTGCATTTGCAAAGATTAACCCCCATCTGCGCGCTGTAGTCTTTGATTTAGGGCACGTAATTAAACTTACTCAGGAATTCATTCAAGCGGCAGGTATGGAAGATCGTGTTACTACACAGGCAGGAAATTGCCTAGAGGATACCTTTGGAGAGAATACTTACGATGTGATTCTTGCCTCAAATCTTTTACATATCTACAATCCTGCAAATAATACAAAAATTCTCAAAAAATGCCGGGATGCCTTGAAGGATGAGGGTCAGGTTATTATCCACGAATTTGTGCTGGACGAAACGAAAACGAATCCGCAATTTGCCGCCCTCTTTAGCCTCAATATGCTCATTGGCACACAAGAAGGATCTTCTTACAGCGAATCGGAGTACAGGTCTTGGCTTGAAGCCGCAGGTTTTAAGCATATTAAAAAGATTGATTTGGAATCCGATTCTGCCTTAATAATTGGCAAGAAATAACATAATTCAATTAACCATCTTTCGGAGCAAAAAATGTTTATTTTAAAAAAGCTTATTTCTCAATTTTTTTTACCAGTACCGTTATGCTTAGAGCTTTTTATAATAGGTTTGGTACTGCTCCTCTTTACCAGAAAACAAAGGGCTGGGAAGCTTATTATTTCAATTGGGGTGATTCTTTTTACGTTCCTAAGCTACGAGGCTATCCCTAATATCCTCTTAAAACCATTGGAATACCAATACTCCTCCCTTCTGTTAAACACACCATCTGATTCAACGACTGATGATATTGTACCTTCGGGTAAGTGGATCGTAGTTTTGGGCGGAGGGAATATACCCGATCCTAAAATTCCCGTTACCAGCCAACTTTCGGAAGCGTCCATGGTTCGCCTTATAGAAGCCGTTCGCTTACACAACAAAATGCCAGGAAGCAAACTTATTTTATCTGGTGGAGGTGTTTTTCGTTTAGTTCCGGAGGCAGAAACCATGTCAAGAGTTGCTAAGGCTATCGGTGTAAATCAGGAAGATATAATTTTGGAGACAGATTCTAAAGATACAGAAGATGAGGCGCGATTAATTAAGCCAATTGTTGGAAACGAGGGATTTATTTTGGTAACTTCCGCAGCCCATATGCCACGATCGATAGCCTTATTTAAAAAATTGGGGATGCACCCCATTCCAGCGCCTACGAATCATTTGAGCTACGAGAGCCAGGGCATCAGCCCTGGCTCTTTTTTCCCCAGTTCTGGGGGATTGAGCAAGGCCGAAAGCGTTTTACATGAATACTTAGGCCTTGCGTGGGCGAAATTAAGAGGTCAGACATAAAACACAAAGGCAACAAGCAAGTAAATATTTCCTTTACATTTTGAGCGTAAGTTTGTGAAATGCTCGTGTCCCCAAGTATGTAAGGCAACGCTCACAACATTTATTATGCCTTGCCTAATGTTTTTTTGCCAGGTTTCCACTCTACTGGGCAAAGCTCTCCTGTCTGCAATGCCTTTAACACCCTGAGTATTTCTTCAACACTCCGACCGATACCCAAATCGTGAACCAATTGATATCTTAATTTTCCTTCCGGATCAATAATAAATGTACCCCTCAAGGCGATACCCTTATCTTCAAGTAGCACGCCATATTTTCTGGACACTTCTTTTGTAATGTCGCTGAGCAGGGGATAATTAAGGCTTCCAATTTCTTTTAGCCATGCCTTATGCGAAAAAACACTGTCAACGCTTACCCCTAATACTTGTGCATTTAGCGCCTTAAACTCACTATCCCGTTTTGAAAATTCCGTAATCTCCGTGGGACAGATAAAAGTAAAATCAAGAGGATAAAAGAAAAGAGCTACCCACTTCCCTTTATAATCATTCAGACTTACATCTTTAAACTTCTCTCCAACAACGCTCTGCATTGTAAATTCAGGCGCATTTTGTCCAATTTGTATACTCATAACACTCCTTTCAATTAGTAAGTATTTATTAAATTAAGAAACCGATGTTAAGATATTTCACTTTTTTATTACAAAGAAGGTCAATGCCATCACTTGAAAAACGAGAGCAAGTAACAGATACGCATGGACATTGCTATTGCGATTAAGATAAGCAAAAACAAGGGAGCCAAAAACAAAACATTGAATTACAGAAGCTAAAATGTTCAGCCATGAAACAGGCTCATAAGTTAATGTGCGGTTAATATTTTTTACCTCGTTTAATAACGACTCCACTATTAAATCTTTTTCTTCGTACCCTTTTTCCTTTCTGACTTTTGAGGCCAAGCATTCTCTGCAAATCAATTTTCCACTTTCTTGATATACGGCACGCCCAGAATCAATATCATTTTTTGATAGGCTTCTTTTGCAATTGGAGCACAGTTTAATTTCTAGCATTTAAGTATTCTACAAATAATTTCTCTCTTAATAAATACTCGATATATAAACCCGCCTCACATGTATGCGATTTATTTACTTAAGTCCATATCTATCTAATTTCCTATAAAGGGTGCGTTCTCCGATTCCAAGCATTTTTGCCGCTTCTTCCCTATTTCCACCTACAGCGGTTAATGCATTTTTAATAAGTTCCCTTTCAGCTTCTTCTATAGTCATTCCTGCCATCAAATTGGGAAATAAAGTGGTCTCTTCGCTACTTCGTTGTAATATATGATCCGGTACGGTTTCTACGTCTAGAGTGTCTTTCGTATTTACAACGACCATACTTTCAATACAATTTTTTAATTCCCTCACGTTTCCCGGCCAAGGATATTTATATAAGATTTTTCTTGCCTCAGGGGAAATGTTAGAGGTTTTCTTATTATGCATTTGTGAAAATTCATGCAGAAATGAATCGATGAGTATTGTGATATCTTCACTTCTCTCTCTCAGCGGGGGCAATTTGATAGAAACAACATTTAATCTAAAATATAAATCTTCCCTAAATTTTCCTTCCTTTATAAGTTTTTCAAGATCTTGGTTTGTGGCAGCAATCAGACGAACGTCGACCTCGAAAGACTCGTTGCTTCCAACACGAGTGACTACACCGTCCTCGATTACGCGCAAGAGTTTGACTTGTGTAGAAAGTGACATATCGCCAATTTCATCTAAAAATAATGTGCCATGGTGAGCGTACTCTAACTTTCCTTTCCGTTGGTAAAGCGCTCCCGTAAAGGCGCCTTTCTCGTGCCCGAAGAGTTCACTCTCAAGAAGATTTTCTGGAATGGCGGCAGAGTTTAAAACAACAAAGGGGTTGTTCTTTCTAGGACTGTTGTTATGAATAGTTTTCGCGATGAGTTCTTTGCCTGTCCCGCTTTCGCCCGTTATCAATACTGTGGCTGTTGTTCCAGAAATTTGATTGACGATGTTTAATACCTTTTGCATCTTTGTACTATTCCCAATAATGCCGGATAGGCCAAATTTTTCGTCAAGTTGCCTGTGTAGCTCTTTGTTGCTTCTTACGAGACCTTGTTTTTCAACAAGTTTGTTCACCTCTGCGCGTAGGTGGTTGATATTGATCGGCTTTAAAAGATAGGTAGATGCCCCCCTTTGCATTGCATCTACCGCCGTTTCAACAGTACCATACCCTGTGATCAAAATAACCTCAGCTTCCGGCAATCTCTCTTTTGTTGTTTTGAGTATTTGTAAGCCATCGATGTCATGCATAACTAAATCTGTAATTATAATATCCACCTCTCCTGTTTCTATGATTTTCAACCCCTCCTTGCCACTCGTCGCAACAAGGCATTTATATCCCACCTTTTGTAGCGCCTCCGCCGTAGCTTTTGCATGTTCTTCCTTATCATCAATAACTAGAATAACGGTATGGTTTGCCATAACTTAATAAACTGTTAAACTTATTGGTAATTTTATAGAAAAGCTTGTTCCTTTACCCTCTTCACTTTGAACCGAAATAGTCCCTTTATGTTCTTCGATAATGCGTTTTGTTGTTGGAAGTCCAAGACCGGTTCCTGTTTTTTTAGTAGAAAAATAGACTTGAAATATTTTATCAATAATGTCTTTTGAAATGCCTGAGCCTGTATCCGTTACATCTATTTGTATATATTTTTTATTTCTGGACGTACGAATCATAAGTTCGCCGCCATTTTCCATTGCCTGTTCTGCATTAATAAGAATGTTCAAAATCGCCTGTTTTATGAGGTTGCTATCTACCTTACAAGGCGGGAGATAGGTGTCATAACTTTTTAGTATGAGTATATTTTTTTGTTTTATTCTCGGTGTAACAAAATCAACGACTTCGTCTAGAATTTCATTAATATCATAATTTTCCAATTCTAGTTTTTGGCCGCTCGCAAACCTTAGAAAATCATTTAATATTTCTTCTAGCCGTTGAACCTCTTTTTGTAAAGCTTGTATCTTTAAGCACGCTTTTTTGCTGTTTTCTCCTGTCACCCTTTGTATATCTTCCTTAAGGAGTTGGAAGTTGATGTTGAGCGTACTTAAAGGATTTTTAATTTCATGGGCAAGCCCGCTTGCCAACGTACCTACAAAAGCTAACCTTTCGGAGTTCATTGCTCTTTTTTCAAGGTCTTTTGTTTTGTTTATAGCTCTTCGTACATAGAGAAAAGCTATTGGAATAAAAGCAATAATGGATACTGCCGCACCAATTAAATACTTAATCACGATCTTCCATCAAAAAAAAATGAGCCAGGAAGGGTCTTGGTTTCTTCTTCCCGGCTCAAAGATGTTGTTTCTGTAGTGCTTAGGAAGTGACGCGGGTCACTTTCTGTGCTTGTAACCCTTTCGATCCTTCAACCACGTCAAATTCTACCTTTTCTCCATCTTCAAGTGTTTTAAATCCGTCACCGGCAATATTTGAATAGTGAACGAAAACATCCCCGCCGCCATCTTGTTCAATAAAACCAAAACCCTTTTTTGCATCAAACCATTTAACTTTGCCGCTTGCCATTATATTGTTCTCCTAATTTAAATAAACAACTTAAACAATTAAACATGAACGTCAACTTATTTTTTATCCTTAATGTCTTCTTATATCCTCCTAAAAATACCAAAAGATATAAATAATGGATAAAAGTTTTGTAAATTTTCTATGACTTCCTCCTTTTACTAAAAATCTTTCAATACCGTTACCCAAACGCTTGAAGGGTCTGACATTACCCTTTTTCTTTAAGGGCAGCTTTTCTACTTAATTTAACTCTTTTTTGATCATCTATTCCAATTACTTTTATCATAATCTCTTGTCCTACCTGTACAACATCTTCAACCCTCTCGACGTAGCCGTCAGATAATTCAGAAATATGTACCAAGCCATCATGCCCTGGGAAAATTTCCACAAAAGCCCCGTATTCTTTTAAAGAAAGGACCTTTCCCGTATAGGTTTTACCAACCTGGACATCCTCCGTCATACGCTCGATCCATATTTTGGCTTTATCAACTGATTCGGCGAGTGTCGCGGAGATAATAACAGTGCCATCGTCTTCAATCTCTACCTTTGCACCAGTCTCCTCTTGTATTTTTTTGATATTTTTACCGCCGGGACCAATAACCATCCCAATTTTTTCTGGGTTAATTTTAATATGAACCAGTTTCGGTGCATATACAGAAATATCCCCCCTTGGTTTTTCAATAACCTTTGCAAGTTCCTGAAGTATAAGGAGCCGCCCTTCTTTTGCTTGTGACAAGGCATCCCTCATAATTTTTTCTGTAATTCCAGCAATTTTGATATCCATTTGTAATGCAGTAACACCTTTTGCTGTTCCAGCAACTTTAAAATCCATGTCGCCCAAATGATCTTCCGTTCCTAAGATATCGGATAGGATACACACATTGTCCCCTTCTTTAACCAAACCCATAGCAATACCAGCAACAGACTCAATTATAGGAACACCTGCATCCATCAGAGAAAGAGTTCCACCGCAAACAGTAGCCATTGAGGATGATCCATTGGATTCCGTAATGTCAGAAACAACTCGAATGGTATAAGGAAATTTACTTTGAGGAGGTAGTATGGATTCTAATGCTCGTTCTGCTAAAGCCCCATGCCCAATCTCTCGTCTTCCCGGCCCACGTAATGGCTTTGTTTCGCCGACACAAAAAGGAGGAAAATTATAGTCCAGCATAAATTTTTTCGAGTATTCATCCTCAAGGGTATCCACTCTTTGTTCATCCATAGTTGTGCCAAGCGTTGTGACCACAATAGCCTGTGTTTCTCCTCTTGTAAACAAAGCAGAACCATGAGTTCTCGGCAGTATACCCACTTCACAACTGATAGGCCTAATATCTCCCAATCCACGCCCATCAGGTCTCTTGCCTTCATTTACAATTTGATCGCGAACTACAACCGTTTCTAATCTTTCAAAAAGCGCTTTGATAGCTTTTTTCGTTGGTGCATCTTCCTTATCCGTACAATATTCATTTACAATCTGATTGCGTATTTCGTTTAAGGCATTTTCTCGCTCTTGTTTCCCCGGAGTTTGATTTTTGTCCAATATTTGGGAATAATATTTCTTCTTAATTTCCTCAAAGAGAACCATATCCATTTTTAAAGGTGATATAGGCTGTTTTTCTTTTCCACATTTGACCAACAATTCTCGTTGGAGTTGTACTATTTCTTTAATGAATTTATGCCCGAACATGATGGCAGCTACCATCTGGTCTTCAGGAACTTCTTTGCTAGATGCCTCAACCATCGTAACGGCATCTTCTGTTCCAGAGACTACGAGATCCATACTGCTCTTGGCCAATTCAGAATGAGTGGGGTTAATAACAAATTCCCCGTCGATTTGGCCAACTCTTACGGAGCCAGCGGGCCCGCAAAAAGGAATGTTTGAAACAGATAAAGATGCGGAAGCTCCTATCATAGCAAGAATATCGGGGTCATTTTCTTTATCCGCGGAAAGTACCATGGACATGACTTGAACTTCACGAAGATATGTTTCTGGGAACAGGGGTCTGATGGGGCGATCTATTAACCGCATGGTTAATATTTCCTTTAGGGTAGGTCTTCCTTCTCTTTTAAAGAAACCACCTGGAAATTTCCCTGCAGCATACGTCTTTTCTCTATAATCAACGGTAAGAGGAAAAAAATCAGCCTCTTCGCTTTCTTCTGGCGCTGATACCGCCGTAGCCAAGACTACCGTGTCTCCATATTTGACAAGGGCGGCACCATCAGCTTGTTTTGCAATTTTACCTACTTCTATACTAAGTATTCTTTTGCCGATCAACCTCTCTACTTTACAATATGCCATTTAACACCTCCAGCTTTGTTTACTCATTAATGCCCTCCCTTTTTGACCAGCAAAAGGAATGAATGATTGAATTTTATACATCTTGAATAGGTCTATAGGTTCCTCCTAAAAATTTTGATTTACTTACGGATACCTAGCTTATTGATTAATTTCTTATATCTTTCGTTGTCTCTATTTGACAAATATTTCAACAACGCCGATCTATGCCCGACCATTTGAAGCAGCCCTCTACGAGAAGTATGGTCTTTTTTGTGTGTCTTCAGATGACCACTTAAATGGTTGATTCGTTCTGTTAGTAATGCCACTTGTACCTCAGGAGAACCCGTGTCACTTTCATGAACCTTAAGGTCATGAATAATTCGCTGTTTTACTTCTTTGCTTATCATTACATCAATTCCTTGCGTAAAATAGTCATAAATACATGTAATTAAAAAGTTTGTTGTAACATAGCGAGTTAATATAACAAAACAATGTCATCTTTTGCAAGAAAAAAATTTATTCTGAATAATAGCAAACAACATGCAAACAATTTCTAATATGTCAAGTAATCTTATAGTACTTTCCTCATCATCCTATCCCTGGATACAATACTTACGGTACTATTAGTCCTATTCCTTTATCGATTGTATTGATTGAAAGCAGAGATATTTGGTTACAGCCAGCAGGAAAATATATTACTCGTTTTTGTGTTTATGAGATAAGGGCACTCATCTATCTAATTTCCGCTTTTACTTTTGTACAATCAAGTTTAAGTATCTAAATTTTTCACAAATAATGTCAATCTGCAATAACTTTCCATCATTTCACTTGACTTGTAAAAATGTTGCATATAAAATCCAGTCTATTTATTGATTCCCTCATATATATTGATAAAAACTCATTTAAGGAAAGTAGATGCTTCGATTCAATAAACGTCGTAACACATTAGAACCAGAAGAGTACATTTTTCAATTACAGGATTCGCCGGAACCCAATCTCTTTAGGGATGTCTTCCCTTACGATAAAATACCAAAGATACCTTTCAACTATCGGCTCAATCCTATGAATATGCCGGAGGAGATATGGATCACGGATACAACATTCAGGGATGGACAGCAATCCCGGCCGCCTTATACTGTTAAACAAATTGTAGACCTCTTCGACCTGATTCACAAATTGGCTGGTAAAAATGGTCTTATCCGCCAGTGCGAGTTTTTCTTATACAATTCAAAGGATCAGGAAGCGGTTAGAAAATGCATGGAGCGTGGCTATAAATATCCAGAAGTAACGGGATGGATCAGGGCGGTAAAGAGTGATTTTAAGTTAGTCAAGGAAATGGGACTCAAAGAAACAGGTATTTTATGTTCATCCTCGGATTACCACATCTATTTAAAATTAAATAAAACCAGAAAACAGGCCATGGAAATGTATCTGG
>JAGWZR010000367.1 GCA_018968795.1 Planctomycetota bacterium
GAGGGGGACACAGGGGGAGGAAAAAGTTCGCATAGTTTTTCTGGCTGTCCTTTAAAACAGCCTCTGCGATCTCGACGTTCTGCAGTGAGCAAATCTGTGTAATCTGTGAAATCTGTGGTTCTAAATGAAGATATCTGTAATCATTCCCACACTAAATGAAGAATCACATATCGAAAAAACGCTCCAGAGTGTCATGAAGCAGGAGGGTGATTATGAATTTTATGTGGTGGATGGAGGAAGCAACGACAACACCGTTGCAATCGCACAGAGGTATACCCGCGTAATAAACAGTGAGCGTGGACGGGCTATCCAGATGAACGCAGGGGCGCAAGTATGCAATGGAGATATTTTGCTATTCTTGCATGCCGACACGCTCCTGCCAGACAATGCCTTTCGTGAAATAAGAAAAAGGATGAAAGCCGATAATGTGGTAGGCGGCTCATTTTATATTGCATTTGATGTAAATAATCTTATACTAAGATGCGTTTCGTTTATAACACGATTCAATTTTCGGCTCTTCCACTTCGGCGATCAGGGCATCTTTGTGAAACGCAATGTTTTTGAAACACTGCACGGATATAAAGAAATTCCCATCATGGAAGATTACGAATTTTACAAGAGATTAAAGGGACAGGGGAAGGTTATCTTGTTAAGAATGCCCGTGATCTCCTCAGCGAGAAGATTCATAAAAAAAGGAGTAATAAGACAACTGTTGATCAATAAATCGGTAGTTCTCGCTTATTGGGCTGGTGTGAATATTCAAACCATTAAGCGTTTTTATGACGATATGAGGTAAATATGCAGATATTGCTGACAAATGACGACGGCATATACGCCCCGGGGATTGCCGCCCTAAAGCATCATATTAACGGACTGGGACATATTACCATAGTTGCGCCTGATATTGAGCAGAGCGGCGTAGGACATTCAATTACCTTCGGCCATCCGCTACGCATTCGACCCGTGTATTTGAATAACGAGTTTATTGGCCACGGTGTGAATGGTTCGCCGGCAGATTGTGTGAAACTGGCTATTTATGAGATTATGAAGGAAAAACCTGATCTGGTAATTTCAGGGATTAATATGGGTTCCAATGTGGGTATTCATATCCTCTACTCTGGAACAGTAGCGGCAGCCGTTGAGGCGGCTATTATGGGATTTGCCTCTATTGCCATTTCATTCGAAATCTCTGACAAATACGCCGATGTTCACAGCGCAGCAAAAGTTGCAAGGACAATCATAGAACGCATTACAAAACACAAACTACCCAAAGGGTCATTGCTCAACGTAAATATCCCTTCGCTTCCACCTGATCGGATTAAAGGAATCAAGATAACGCGGCAGTTTGCGCATGATTTCAAAGAAACCTTTGCCAGGCGTATCGATCCCAGCGGAAGGGACTATTATTGGCTGATAGGAACTGATAAAACCGCTCACCATGAAGAAGGAACGGATATCAGCGCCATCAACGAAGGCTATATCTCCATTACCCCCCTCCGCTACGATTTGACAGACAACGCTCTGCTTAAAAAAATCGAGAGCTGGAATTGGGAGGGTATAGCTTAGAAAGGGCAATAAAAACCTTGACTTATTTATGCCTGCTCTATAATATATTGTGGGTAATTTAACGCAAATGGAAAAGGGCAGATAGCTCAGTTGGTAGAGCACAGGACTGAAAATCCTGGTGTCGCCGGTTCGATCCCGGCTCTGCCCACCATTTGTTTTATTTAATTTGTTGCGGAGCGGTGTAAAAACCAGAGTACGCTACCGGTATAGGGCTTCTAAATAGGACAGTTTAACGTCCCGCCTTATTCTCATTTCCTTAACATACGAGATAATTTACTACGAT
>JAGWZR010000059.1 GCA_018968795.1 Planctomycetota bacterium
AGTCGACATACAATTGAACATGTTCATGAGGTAAACATTCGACAATCCGTTTGCTCATATCCAAGACAGACGGACCGGAAATACCATAATGAGTAAAAAGTGCCTCTCCAAAATGCTCTACAATCTTTTTGCCATGTTGAGAAGCGGTAATATTTGCATTTTTGATGGGAATTCCCTGTACGGATTTTACCCAAGTTTCTGCTGTTTCGAAGGCAATAATCGCTGGATATGTGGGAACAATTGTATGACCCGCAACTGCAGCTAATTTATAACCGTCTCCCGTACTTCCTGTAGCAGGATAACTAAGGCCGCCTGTTGCCAGTAAAACATTTCTACCAAAAATATTTCCATCGTTGGTTTCTACACCCAGCAAACGATTATTTTCTAATTTTAATCGCGCGACACAAGAATTTGTTTGTATCTTTACATGATAGTCATGCATATGGGTCTCGAACACCTTTAAGATAGAATCCGCTCTCTGGCTCTTTGGAAAGACCCGTCCTTTATTTTCAACAACGGTTTCTACACCATACGATAAAAGAAATGAGCGTAATTTTTCATTGTTAAATGTTTCTAATGCGGTGCGTAGAAAAGACCCTCCCCTTCCGTATGCTTTTATGAATTCATGCAATGGCGCCGTATTGGTTACATTGCATCGTCCCGTGGCACACATGAGGAGCTTCTTGCCCAAACTATCTTTTTTTTCAAGGAGTATGACCTTTTTTCCACGTTCTCCAGCACGACCAGCGGCCATCATTCCTGCAGGACCACCGCCAACAACGATGAAATCATAACTATCCGTCATATTTAAATAGAAAACTACTCCTGCCTATAATTAGCTACGATTGAGAATCTTTTTGAATCAATAAAGATGAAAACTTGTTTCTAAGTCTAGTCTATGAATACCCTCTTCTCGTGCTATTCGAAGGGCATTCTCCAATTCTTCAACACGAATGCGCCGATTGATCTCAGGATATTTGTGGGCAAGAGCACAGGGACGATATTGATCCATGATATTAACGTAGGTATTTGATGAATTTCTTGAGCCAGAAATTTCATAACCCTACATGTCCCCGCCAACCCATTGGGCATAATAAGATGGCGAACGATTAGTCCTCTTTCCGCAACGCCACAATCATCAACCACAAGGTCGCCCACCTGTCTGTGCATTTCCTTAATGGCACGCATAGCAACTTCTGGATAATCCGATGCCTTACATAATCTGGCAGAAACATCACTGTCGGAAAACTTAAAATCTGGCATATAAATATCAAAAATTCCCTCCAACAACCTCAAGGTTTCAACAAGGTCGTAGCCTCCAGTATTATACACCAAAGGTATCTTCAAACCGTCTTTAATGGCACGGGGAAGCGCTTCTAGTATTTGAGGTACGACATGTGTAGGTGTTACAAAATTAATGTTGTGACAGCCCATGTTTTGTAGTTCAATCATTATTTGTGCGAACCGCTCTAGAGAAACTTCATGCCCCTCTCCGAGATGACTGATATCGTAATTTTGGCAAAATACGCAGCCCAGATTACACGATGTAATGAAAATAGTCCCGGAGCCATGCGTACCAACCAATGGTGATTCTTCGCCAAAGTGTGGATTGTAACTTGAAACCTTCGGTAATCTACCTACCTTACATACACCAAATTTATTTTGAAACCTATTAACCTTACACTTTCTGGGACAAATTTGGCACTCTTTTAACAGCCTTCGCGCTTGTTCAATCCTTTCATAGAGAGTGCCAGTTTTATACAAATTTATATAACCAGGTTGGAACATAAAATATTACTCAGAATTTTTATACTCACTTCTTGTACCTAATTTTATGGTTATGAATTCTACCCGTCAACAACAAATAACATTCATAAAGATAATAGCTTTCAAATAATATAAAATTATAAGTTGCCAAGGAAGCAAACAATTTGATATATTTTTGTATTATATATAATTCATACTCTTCCTTGCTTGATAAAATAGATTCTTTCGGAAAGTAATCCTATAAAATCTAATAAAATGACCAAGAAACATTTCTATAATACCACCTTATTTTTATTATTCTTCCTGTCCGTTGTGGCAATACCCCGTATCGCGTTTGCCGTATTTCCAGCAACAGAAAAGATTCCCTACAGTGATTTTAAAAAACTTGTTCAGGAAGATAGGTTGGAAGAAGTGCTTCTTAGCTCTACTACGATCAAGGGAATTTTAAAGGCTGAAGATGGTCAGAAGGTAAAAAAAATTGTAACAACGGGGAAGATAGATGACCCAGACCTGATTAAAAATTTAGAAGCACATAATGTAAAATTTTCTGCAACAACTGAGGGAGGGGGAAGTCAATATATCTCTCTCATATGGTTTATTCCCATGATAATATTTTTAATTCTGATAACACGCATGAGGAGAGGAACCACGACTGGGCTCATGTCCATTGGAAAAAGTCGCGCTAATGTTTATATTGATAAAGATACAGGTGTTACTTTTGATGATGTAGCTGGAGTTGATGAGGCTAAGGAAGAATTGAAAGAGATAATAGACTATCTTCAAAACCCGCAAAAATACCAAAGGCTGGGCGGAAAGATTCCCAAAGGGGTATTACTGGTTGGACCAACTGGAACAGGCAAGACGTTGCTTGCCAAAGCAGTCGCAGGGGAGGCACAGGTACCATTTTTCTCAATAAGCGGATCAGGATTTGTCGAAATGTTTGTAGGGGTCGGCGCTGCACGGGTACGTGATTTATTTGCACAAGCGCAAGAAAAAGCACCTTGTATTATATTTATCGATGAGCTTGACGCGCTAGGAAAGGTGCGGGCAGCAGCACCCATCTCAGGCGGCCACGAGGAACGTGAAAATACTTTAAATCAACTTCTCGTCGAGATGGATGGTTTTGACACCCGAAAAGGTGTAATCCTTATGGCAGCAACAAATAGGCCCGAGATACTGGATCCTGCATTGCTGAGACCGGGCAGATTCGACAGACACATCCTCGTAGATAGACCTGATATCAAAGGGCGGGAAGAAATATTAAAGGTACATTGCAAAAATATAAAACTTGGAAAGGATGTAGATATAAAAGTCATTGCTGCAAGGACGCCAGGATTTGTAGGGGCAGATTTAGCCAACGTAGTAAACGAAGCTGCGCTTCTTGCTGCACGAATGGGTAAAGATACTGTGGGAATGGATAGCATTGAAGAGGCCATCAACCGAGCAGTTGCTGGTCTCGAAAAGAAAAAGAGGGTCATGAGCAAAAAGGAACAAGAGATTGTTGCCTACCACGAGTCTGGTCATGCCTTGGTCGCAGAGTCTGTTCCGGGTGCAGATAAAGTCCACAGAATCTCCATTATTCCACGCGGAATTTCTGCGCTTGGATATACGCTCCAATTGCCTACGGAGGACCGGTATTTATTGACAAAATCAGAATTATTAGATCGACTCGCTGTGCTCATGGGTGGCCGAGTAGCAGAAGAAATTAAATTTAATGAAATCTCTACTGGCGCACAGAATGATCTGGAACGCGCAACGGATATTGCAATGAGCATGGTCAGGGAATATGGTATGAGCGAAAAAATGGGCCCTATGACATTTCAAGATGGAAGAAAACCACAATTCCTGGATCTTGGATTTCGTAAGAGCCGTGAGTTAAGTGAGGAAGTTTCAAAAGATATTGACGGTGAGGTTAAGAAAATAATCTTCGACGCGTACACACGGGTAAAAAGTATCCTCGAAGAGAATAAATATCGTTTGGAAATTCTTGCAAAACTTCTTTTGGAAAAGGAAGTAATTGAAGGTGAAGAACTAAGGAATATCATTTCTCAAAATGTTCTTACCCCAAAAAAAGAATCACCTGATTAAGAAGATACCTCAAAGAAGAATCCAAGCCCGTTTTTCGATCGTATAGTAAGCTCTCCAACGCAGTAAAAATACCGACCCGGTGGTAAATTTATCTTCCTCATACCAACGTTGTCGGCAATCTTTGTATAGGTATCTCCTTCTTCATTCAAGAGATACTTTTGAGAAGGATAAAAAGCAATACTTCCTAGTGAGCCTTTAGAATCAACGCTGTAAAGAGTCTTTCCCACAACTAAAGGATTATCCGTTTGAAAATCAAGGAAAGTTAATTTTTGCCTTTTAATAACTGTGGGTGAACCTTTCACGTAAAAACGCCTTTCCTTACTGCTACTTTCGGAATAATATGTGGCGTTGCTGATTTCTATATAATCTCCATCGCCCACAACAAAAAGTCCCCCCTTAGGGGGTATCTTCCATAAAGTAATATCACCTACCGAAAGCTCAATTTTTTCATCAAGCGATAATGGTATATACACTGGGATATATCCTTGTTTATTGAAAGTAAGCTTAACGTTACCAAGATTATAGCTGACAGAAAACTGGCCAGATGAATCAGAACTGGTCTCTGATTTTGATCCATCAGATACTGCCACAGTATTCACAAAAGGAAGCGGCTTAGCAAAACCATCAATAACCCGACCTCGAAGAGTGCCACTTTCGAAGGCGTATAATATTTTCGGTGCAAGAAGCAAGATAATTGCAAAAACATATATTTTTCTCAACATTCCTTGGTATTCCTTCTATTAAATTTACGTAAATCGATGTAAGTAATAAGTGAAAATAGATAGTACTTTTAACACATCATTGATGTAATTGTCAAATATTTTAAATATTTATGAATCTTGTCGCTTTATTCTCCAAATCCACTCTTAATAAAGGGGAACGCCCAATTTATTTAATTGACAAATATCATCATTGTTTATATACTTAATTTTCTTGTTTAATTTTATTTCAAAATTATGTGATGGACAATCGCCGTAGTTATGGCGTAAAAGCAAATATGGGAAGGAAAGAGAATTATGAAAAATAAATTGTGTTTTGTTCTGCTCTTTTCGGGATTGTTGAGCATGTATCTTTTTCAGGGCAGTAGTTTATATGCAAAAGAAACATTAGAGGATGGTATCATCGGTTTAACCAAGGCAGAGGTAAATGAAAAGCTTGGTAATCCATCTTTTTTATATTGTGAAGAGGAACCCTACAGGCGCTACGTAATAGTAAAACCAGAAAATGAAAGTCTCCTGCGAGCAACTTTTTTATACAATGTTGTAATTCATGATTTTTATAATATTAAAAGAGACGGGAAGAATCTTGAATATAGGATTTATTATGGTGAGGATGTCTGTGATGGAAAAAGCGTATTACGTGCAAAGGAGTATTCAATAAATTTTTTAGACAATCCAATTCCGTTCGGGAAAATTGCGGAGGTTGTCCCAGAGTTCAAGCCAGCTTACGCAAGTGCGAAGGTATATCAGGAACGCTTAGTCAATCTTAATAACATCCGACTCATATTTGTAACTCAGAAAATCAACGACCTGTCGAAACATATCGGGCATTTGTTTGTAGATCCAGATAAAGATATACAAGATTGGTCATTATCCTATGACGTAATGCTTTCGGATGGTGAACCCGAAAATGTGTCTGTCAATAGTATGGTTAAAGAAGTTATCGTGGCAGTTGACGGCGAATATCGTATTGGAAAGACCGCACACGTTTTTGGTACAAAATTGATAAAAAACCCTTTGCAATAAAAGTCAACTATTTTTAATTTTAAAAAGCAGTAATGATTAATGTATAATGCATTTTTTGTTACTGCTTTTTTTATTTACACTAACTTAAGGAGAAAGTGGTGAAAATTTGCTGTGTCGGCAGTGGTTACGTAGGGCTTGTTGCAGGTACGTGCCTGGCAGATATGGGTAATGATGTGATCTGCGTGGATGTAGATGAAAACAAGATAAACAATCTTAAAAAAGGGATTGTGCCTATCTACGAACCCGGGCTGACAGATATGCTAGATAGGAACTCGAGAGAAAAAAGAATTACCTTTACTACAAATATTAAAGAAGGTATTCAGAAATCAGAGGTTGTTTTTATCGCCGTGGGAACACCTCCCGACGGTGACGATTGCGCAAATATTTCTGCAGTTATCTCCGTTGCTGAGAATATTGGACGGTATATAAACGGATACAAAGTCATTGTGAATAAGAGTACGTCTCCTGTAGGAACTCTGGATAAAATTGAGAAGGTGATAAAATCATTCAGGAAAAACCCTTCGGTTAAGTACGATCTTGTTTCTAATCCAGAATTTTTGAGAGAGGGTGAGGCCATTAAGGATTTTACAAACCCCGATAGGATTGTAATTGGTGTACAAAGTAAAAAAGCAAAGAACATAATGGCATCCATCTACGACGGTATCTCCAGAACAGATAAGCCCATAATGTTTACTGACATTCGCAGTGCAGAATTAATTAAATATGCCAGTAATGCCATGCTTGCTACAAGGATTTCTTTCATGAACGAGATGGCACAATTATGTGAAAAGGTGGGAGGGGACATTAAAGCCATCGCACGGGGTATTGGTTTAGATTCCAGGATTGGACCTCGATTTCTACAGGCAGGCGTTGGGTATGGTGGTTCATGCTTTCCTAAAGATGTTAAAGCCCTTATTCAAACCATGAAATCAAATGGGATAGAGGCTGGAATATTAGCAGCGGTAGATAAAGTAAATGAAAAGCAAAAGCGATCTCTCATCCATAAAATTAAGAAACTTGTCCCAACATTGAACGGAAAGAGTATTGCTATTTGGGGATTAGCATTCAAACCAAAAACGGATGATATGAGAGATGCACCATCTCTTGTAATCATTAATCAATTACAAGAGGCAGGAGCGAAGGTTAAGACATTCGATCCAGAGGCACAAAAAACTGCTAAAAAGATTTTAAAAGGCGTAACATATTGCAAAGACCCCTATACAACAGTAGCAGGGTGCGATGCACTAGTTATCGTAACAGAATGGAATGAGTTTAGAGATATTGACCTGAAGAAAATTAAACAATTATTAAAACACCCTAATATAGTCGACGGTAGAAATATATACGAACCTCAAGAAATGAAAAAACTGGGGTTTAACTATCTCTGTGTAGGCCGAAAGTAAGGGATGTTTCAGCAAAAACAGAATTGTTCTTACATTTTATTAGCCGACACACATTCAAGAAATTGACTCGCCGCTCACATTCTATCGGAAGATGAGCCTCCTCTAATAATTCATCAAGGTCAATGTGTTTGCCTAAACCTAGTTTTTCCCGAAAAGGGGAAATAAATTTTTCGAAACGGGAAATAATTCGGTTATTGCAACCAGTATAATTTAAGATAAAGATTTCTCCATCTTTTTTACACACCCGTTTTATTTCGTTCAGCGCGCTTAACGGGTCAGGCACTACTGTAATAACATGAGAGGCAATTACCTTATCAAAAGTATTGTCCGCAAAGCTCATGGACGATGCATCCATATTATAAAGACTTACATTTGATAATCTATAATATTGTTTTTTCATCTCAGCTTTATCTAACATTTCTTTACTAATGTCTATTCCAGTTACATGAGCCTCTTTTGGATATAAAGGTAATGATAATCCAGTGCCCATACCCACCTCGAGTATGCTTTCGTTAGGTTTTACGTTCATCATGTTAAACGCGGTATATCTTCCGTGTTCAAATATCCTTCCAAAAAAGGCGTCATAAATCCACGCATAAAAAGAATATACTTTTTTAATATGTTCACTCATAAAAATACTTAATTATAAAAGTCTACCAACACCCGGCAAATATCGTCCTGCACTTTCCGAATGGCACTCAGATTTTTAAAATTGTTCATCAAAATTGAAAAAGCAAGTTTATCTCCATTCGAAGTGTCGATATATCCAGAAAGTGCAGATGTTTTAGCAATATATCCAGTCTTTGCACGTACTCTACTATTGTATTGCGGAGAAATCATTCGATGCCGCAATCCTCCATCTGTCCCTGACACAGGCAAGGAATCATACAATACCTTTCCATACGGATGCTTGTTCATATATATCAGTAGGGAAGTTATTATTCTTGGCGAAAGTCTATTACCTTTCGATAATCCAGACCCATCCTCAATTTGATATTCATCAGAGTGGAAACCTAATTTACTCAAAAAATTATGTAAGACCTCTATTCCCGAGTTTAAACACCCCTTACCATTAATCTGCGCTCCTAAAGTTTTTAATATCTGTTCTGCATAAAAATTCTGGCTGCGTTTATTTGTCACAAGAATGGTTTGCTCCATGGTAGAAGTAGTCTGTGTAATCTTTCCCAAATCAGAATTAACAGCATCACTTTCGCTAATTAATCGAGCATTTCCACAGACGACAATCCCGTTCTTCTCTAAAACTTCTTTGAAAACTGTCGCAAGGTAAAGGGCTGGATTGTGCACATTCACCCACTGTTTTTCAGGAGACGCATTAACCCAAAACTTGCCCTTGATAAATATTTGATTCGTTCCGGGTTTACGATAAATTGAATAAGCATGCTCTTTTTTGTTAGTGGTATAAAAACAATTATTAAAAATTGTAAAATACGATGTGTCAGGAACTATTAAGAGCGTTACTGCACCACCAGGTTTTTTGTCAGGAGCAAGCGTAATATCAACACAATTATCATTAAAAGACAATCCGCAGCTCTGTGCACAATACCATTTAGATAACTGATTTTCTGCCCAATTGGGATTGGTATAGAGACGATCGAAAATACTGTCATCCGCGATAATATCTCCTGTAATTTTATGGATGCCTCTGTTTTTGATGGCATTAGTCCAAGCCTCAGGAACAGCCAGGATATTACCATCATAAAACCTACCGGAAAGATTAGGATCACCACTTCCTTTGATAATGATATCCCCATTAAGTTCTCCCAATGCTGTAATCGTGCCCCTCGCTTCAACACTTGTTTTGTATTCAAAATCGGGTCCTAGATATTCCAAGGCAGCTGCAGTGGTGAGGAGTTTCATATTCGATGCGACGCAGAATAAATCATCACTTCTATGATTAAATACCGGTGTGTTCTCTTTTATCGATACAATACTAATACCATATGACACGTTTTTCAAAGACGGGTTTTTCAGCAAAACCAAGAGGTGTTTACTGAGATTATTAGTGTCTGTTGTATTTGCTTCTAAGGATATAAGAAAAAATGCGGCACTAATAAAGAGAAGTACTGTCGTATAGCATATTTTAAATACGAATTTGAGGCAGTCCATAAATCATGCAATTGACGAGAGGTAAATTATTTCTTACTTTTTGTGTATGCCTTTGTTTTTTTTGGCGCAGCAACAGCAAGTCGTGCTTCTAATAAATTCTCGATTGTTTGCAGGACAAACGTTTGATCTAAAGGCTTTACAATAAAAACATTTGCACCTGCTTTAAGGGAAGCTGTTTCAACACGTTTTGATTTTTGACTACTTATCATGATAACAGGTAAATTTTCGCTTAGTTTTTTTATTTCAGACAAAACCTCTATACCAGAATTCTCATGGATAGTTGTGCTAATGATTGTAACATCCATCTTTCTTTCTTGAAGTATAGCCAAAGCAACTTGTTTATTAAGGGCAACTTCAGTTTCGTAACCATGCTGTTCAAACAAATCCCTTAATGCATCAACCGTTTGACGTTCATCCTCTATGATTAATATCCTTGCAGAAGGCATGTTACCCCTTTCTTTTGTCTAGTGGATTATTATGCAAGGCACAGTACAAAACGAAAT
>JAGWZR010000368.1 GCA_018968795.1 Planctomycetota bacterium
TGGCAAGCTCAAGCCCCGCACCAATGGTGACGCCGTTAATGGCTGCAATAACAGGTTTTTTACAATTTTCAATCTCTATGAACATCTCGTGGGCGCGGTGGAATCGTTCGTAATTCTTTTCGGCTACCAGACCGGAAATCCAGAAACCAAATAGTTCATCACGATCGGCACCATCACTGAAGACCCCCCTCAGTTTGCTGGCAATAACAATAGCACCAATTCTATCGTCACCTTCGTATTGATCCATCTTATCGTAGATGGCGTCTAGCAGCCATGAACCAATGGAGTTTCTCGGCTGTTTTTTCATGTAGATAATGCCGATGGCCTTGCCATTCTCTGCCTTGACTTCTTCAAATTCGATGTGGTCATAACCCGAGTTATCACCACGGTTCATGCGGATGTCTTTCATGTTTATGATCCGACCATTTACCTATGTAAGTTTTAATGTTTAGGAAATTCAAGGTTGCCACAAAGTCACTAAGACACCAAGGTTTTTCTTTGTGGCTTTGTGTCTTAGTGGCGTAAAAAGTTGCCGAAGGCCTAATTTATTTTTAAAGCTACGTTAAATCCCTCGTGTATAGCCTCCAGCGCGGTACGTACCTTTACACAGTCACCAATAAAATATGTCTCAGGAAATTTTCCTTCTACCTGTTTCTGAAGATCGTTATTGGGGCTGTATCCCGCAGCGATAATGACGGTATCGGCCTTGATGAAATGTTCCTGTCCATCCTTTTCATACACCACCCCCCTATTTGTAATTTCTTTTACCTTTACCTCTGTTATTTCTTTTATCCCTGCATCTTTTAGTTCGTTTAGGATAATCCATCGTGTGGAAAAGCCGAATCCTCCCCCAACCTTTCTTTTCATTTCCAGAAGGGTGATATTCCTGTTTCCTTTCGAAGTATGTTCAACAACATCTTTGGCGTTAAGCACCTTATGTTTAAGGAGAAAACAGGCAATATCCGGCTCCATTGCCCCCTGTTTAGCCACATACAAAGCCACCTCACACCCAACCGTTCCACCGCCAATGATGACAACGTTCCTCCCTGTCGTTACTCTTCCTTCCAACACTCTACTGGCGGTACAAACATTATCTCCTTTTATTCCAGGGAGATTGAGCATGATTGGACGTCCGCCTGTAGCTACGATTATTGCATCAGGGTGTTCTTCCTCTAATGTGCGGATATCTGCCTCTTTTCCAATTTTTACATTTACCTTGAGCTTTGAAATTTGTCTTTCCAGATAAGTAATGATATTTTGTATTTCTTCTCGTCCTGGTGGAATACACGCATAGCGTAATTGCCCGCCAAGTTGGCTTTCCTTCTCGTACAATGTAACTCTGTGTCCCCTTAGCGCCAGGACACGAGCGGTCTCCATCCCACCGGGCCCGCCGCCCACAACCACAACCTTTTTTTGTTTATCCGCTTTGGTTATCTTGTATTCACCTTCATGTCCCACCATCGCATTGTATATGCAGGAAACGGGCCTAAAATTTAATAAAGAATCAAAGCACCCCTGATTGCAGGCAATACACGTTCTGATATCATCAAACTGTCCATTCTTATATTTATTCGGCAGTTCAGGATCAACAATGAGCGGCCTGCCGATTGACACCATGTCTGCCTGTTCATTACCTAATATTTCTTCTGCCAATTTGAGGTCGTTTATTCGTACAGAGGCTATCACGGGAACCGCTACCTCAGATTTAATCCTCGAAGAAAGGTATGCATAAGCCGTCCTTGGAATAGCCATCAACATAATGGGAGTCCTGCTTTCGTGCCAGCCGGGAGAGACATTAAAGGCATCAGCGCCTGCTTTTTCTAATATCCTGGCAATTTCTACA
>JAGWZR010000369.1 GCA_018968795.1 Planctomycetota bacterium
TGCACACCTTAAAAAAGAAAATACTTCCTGGAATATCATTGGTGATCCTACTGAGGGCGCTATCTTGAGCGCCGCGGCTAAAGCAGATATCTGGAAAGAAGCATTGGAGAAAAAACTATCTCTTCTATCAGAAATTCCATTCGATTCAAATCGGAAAAAGATGTCCATGGTTAGGAACACCCCTCATGCTTGTTTACTAATTTGTGAAAAAGGTGCTGCAGATATTATCTTAAATGATTGCACAAAGGTCTATGTTGATGGGGAACTAAGAGATCTTACAGAAAATGGCATCCAGACAATCTTGAATGAAAATAACAGAATGGCTGGTGCAGCTCTGCGTGTTCTCGGCGTAGCATTCAAGCCGCATGACCTTAAAATTAGCGACCCAGTCTCCAGTATTATCGAAAGAGACATGATTTTTGCTGGATTATTAGCCATGATAGATCCACCAAGACCAGAGGTTAAGAGAGCTGTTGCTACCTGCCATAAAGCAGGTATAACAACAGTTATGATTACAGGAGATCACAAGAATACAGCCCGTGCAATTGGTGAGGAACTTGGATTTTTTGACAACAATTTAAAGGCAATTGACGGGATAGGGTTGGATACACTTTCTGACGATGCATTAGAAAAAGAAGTATCAAAAATAGCCGTATATGCACGAGTTTCTGCGGAACACAAACTGAGGATAGTGAAGGCGTGGAAGAAGCAAGGCGCCGTTGTTGCTATGACCGGTGATGGTATAAATGATGCCCCCGCTGTAAAAGAAGCAAACATCGGTATATCCATGGGTATTACAGGCACCGATGTCACAAAAGAGGCGTCTGATATGGTTATAACAGACGACAACTTTGCATCCATTGTTGCGGCCGTTGAAGAGGGAAGAGGCATCTACGACAACATAAAGAAGTCTATCCACTATCTGCTTTCGTGTAATACTGGAGAGATTTTGACGATGCTCTTTGCGTCAATATTTAATCTCCCTTTGCCATTATTTCCTATACAAATATTATGGATAAACATTGCAACGGATGGATTACCTGCATTAGCCCTAGGTGTCGACACGGTAGACCCTGAAATCATGGGAAGACCGGCCAGAAGATCAACAGAACAAATTGTTGATAAAAAACTTGGTATCCTAATGATATTCCAAGGCTTTATAATTGGTCTTAGCACCCTTCTGGCTTATTTATATGTTTTGCACTATACTAGTAGTGCAAAACCTGGCTATTTACATGACTGGTTTCTTAATGAAATAATGCCGTGCTCGGTTGGTGGTGCGTCACTAGGTGATATTGCACGGGCAAGAACGGTTGCTTTCAGTGTGTTGGTCATTTCACAATTATTCCACTCTTTTAACTGCAGAAACATAAATCTTTCCTTATTTGAGATCGGCATTTTTACCAATAAAAAACTTCTGATTGCAACAGGGATTTCATTAGCCATGCAGATAGCCATCGTACATATCCCCTATTTCGAGGGTATTTTTAAAGTAACACCCTTGGGAACAAAGGATTGGTTTATCGTTTTTGGATTTTCTTCTCTCATATTTATCATTATGGAGATCGTCAAATATTTTAAGAGAAAGGCTTGTTGATTTAATCCACAAGGATTTTTTAATCACCTAAAGAATTAATATTTTTATTTCTAAATCTGGACTTATTTTATTGTGCAATAGTTTGATGACATTTTTACAAATGACGCTCCCCCGGCAGGAGCCGGGGGTTTCTTAAATTACAACGTTAATTGCAGTTGCCCTTTGTCTTCTTTTTCTTGATACTCAACATAGGCGAAAATTTCCTTTTCATTTAGGCCTATACACGATACACA
>JAGWZR010000060.1 GCA_018968795.1 Planctomycetota bacterium
AGAACTAAATCCCAATCATTATGATGCACACTTCAATTTGGGAATTGTTTATTACGCGACGAATATGACGGATGAATCAATAGCAGAGATGAAAAAGGCTATTGACGTAAACCCCAATGAACCCAAGGCACATTATAATATTGCCTTTGCCTATGTGGCCAAGGAGAAAGTCAATGAAGCGCTTTCTGAGTATCAAAAAGCAATCGCACTATTTGCGGCTCGAAAAGATAAGAAAGAAGCAGATGCGTATCTTTATATGGCAGTTGCCTACAGTCTGATTGAAAAACACGAAGAGGCATTTGCGGCATGTAAGAGGGCAATAGAAATGAATCCAAATTTGGAGGACGGGCATTATTTCTTGGGAGTTTGTTATTCCAAAAAGAATATGTTTGATGAAGCTATTGCAGAGTTTAAAAAAGTACTTCAGTTGAACCCGAAGGCAGAAAAGGCGCATAATCTGCTTTTTGTAATTTACGATAAACTGGGGAGAACCGAAGAGGCTATTGAAGAAGATCGGATATTGAAACAGCTTGCCGTGGAGCGTAGAGCGCAATGAAGGATATTCAAAATAGTAAAGAGAACGATTTAAAACTACTTGAGCGAGCTCTTGCACTTGAAATAGAAGCCACAAAACGATATCAAGAGCAGCATGATATTGTGAAAGACCCTGATGTCCACACTCTATTAGAGGGGTTGCATAGAAATGAAGTTGACCATGAAAAGATTATTCGGGAGCATATTATAAGATTGATTGGGAGCGGGAGTGACAGGATAAGGAAATAAAGCAATCGATTTTCATAGAGAGCGAAAATGTATAACGGATATTTGTCAATCGTTAAGATGATAGAAACCGATCTTGAGTTCGAAAAGGATGCAGTGCGTATATACAATGAATTTGCAGAAAGAGTTCAAGATCCGCGGTTAAAAGAGATGTTTCTCGAATTTGCTAAGGCAGAAACAGGACATGTTAATGGACTTCAAAGATTGGTACAGTCCATTCGGGAGGGAAAACACGAGGTGAAATTTTATTGTCCCGTGTGCGGCTGGGAGATTAATTTCGGTAAAATGCCAAAGGTTGGGGACAACGCACGATGCCGTATGTGCGGAGTGATATTTGAATTGATCGAAATGGGTGGGGATTACGATATCAGAAGATTGTGAAGGTTTATTTTGAGTTGTTTGATAGAGAAAAGTTATGGACATAAGGGTGTATAGAATATCAACCTGTCATTGGTGTGATAAGGTTGAGGCTTTTCTGAAAAAACATGGCATACATTACAAGTCCATTGTGATAGATTTATTAGTAGGAAATGAACAGGAAAAGGCCATCGCAGAATCCTATCATCTCAGTAAACAACGTTCGTTCCCCGTAACCTATATTGATGGTTCTTGTGTAATAGGTTTTCACGAGTCAAGGCTAACTCACCTACTGAAACTGCCTTCTTGCAGAGAGGAACGAAAAGAGATTGGAAGAGGGGATGCCGAAGGTAACGCTTGCCCATCTTCAGAGGATAAGTACCGCCATGAGACTGTCGAGAAAGTGCGTGAGTGGTTGATACAAGAAGCCGGAAGTCATGGATACAAAATTAACCCAGACCAAAAAATGGTTGACGATATCCTTTGGGGATTGTTTGTTAACGAGAAACGCTACGGATATAAGGCATGTCCTTGCCGTTTGGCTGACGGAAAGTACCAGATGGATTGTGATATTATCTGTCCATGTTCCTATTGTTTTATTGATGTTGAAAAAAATGGAAGGTGTTATTGTTCGCTTTTTGTATCTGACCGGTTTATTTCCGGAGACCCTTCTTTGCCACAATATGTTCCGGACTCTAGGGAACGTAGTGAGGTAAGAGGAAAAACAATAGAGGTTGTGAAAGAAAAAGCCGTTGAGGTGATTGAAACGCCTGTGATTCCGTATAAAAACCACATAAGAGTTATGGGTTTTATACAGGACAATGCTGATAGGAATAGGGCAAATGAAGAATTTCTAAAAATAGTGAGCGCCTTAGATTTGGATGCTTCGGCTGTTAAATGGCATGAGAATACTGCTTATGTAACTACGATAATCAATGGCGCAAAAATTGATGCAAGGCTGAGACAGGATGCGGATGTATATATATATCAGATAGCGTGTATGGTAACCGATGGAAGTGCGATACATGATAAAAAATTTTTCCAGCAAGCCGATCTTACGGAACATAAAAATAAACTTTTTGAGTGTGATATAATCGTATCAAAAAAAGAAGCTGTACAACCCTTTATATCCATGCAAAGATATATGAGTTATATTTACAATAATTACCGAATTGAAGCAGGGTTTGAAGGGGAGGGTGCAGGGAAAGATACATTTATAATAATGCCCGATGGCTACATGTTCGAAAAGATTGTGGAAGACTTGGTAGCATTAGAGGTAAGTTATCATTTATTGAGTATGGAAAGGCAACGATATATTCTAGCCGAAGATAAACTTAATTTGTTAGATTCCAAGATTGTATCTAAGATGGGTACTATAAGTATGAATTTAGCCAAATCGCTGCCAGAAGAGTTAAAAGGATGGCTACATGGATTGAGTGATAACTTTAGTGAAATTTCTGGCATTACAGAAGAATTTCGGCATCACATGAATTATACTATTTTAAAAAAGGATGCGGTTAAAAAGATTTTTAACGATTGGGGTGAAAATAACGGTAATATTAATCTTCCCTATCCGTTACTATCAAAATATTTCTTGGAAAGCGCAGATAACCTTAGTGATCAATACCAGCGTCTCTTTATGCGGATCAACGGTATACGGAGGGAAATGATGGATTTGATTACGATGTTACGAACGAAAATAGACCTCGTATTGCAGGAACAGAGCCTGGAGCTTCAACGGAGCGTGGATGAAACGACAAAAACCCAGATGATGATGCAACATACTGTCGAAGGCTTATCTGTGATTATCCTTTCATACTATATCATCCATTTGGCAGGATTTATCTTTGAAAGTTTAGAGGCGAGTCAAATGATTAATGTATCTTTAGCGACAGTAAAGGCTATTTTCGTACCAATAGCAATAACGTTAAGCTGGTTTCTTACCTTCCGCGCCAGGCGATTAATTAAAGAACGCAAGAGTGGTAAATCAAAATAATTTAGACAGAAAAAATTAAGATGGAGGATAGGTGAAGTGGAAAAGGATATTGCGAAGATAATAATTAATGAAGAGCAAATTCGGAATAAGCTACTGGAGCTGGCAAAGACGTTAGTTCATGACTACAAAGGCAAGGAATGGACGATTATTGCTATCCTCAACGGAAGTCTTGTGTTTCTTGCCGATTTGATTCGATTAATTCCCTTTCCTATCAGGCTGGATACTATTGATGCTACTACTTACGGTGAATCAACGTTTCCAAAAGCAGAAACTAAAGTCATACGGCAATTTAAAATTGATATAGAAGATAAACACGTACTGGTAATAGATGACATCATTGATACAGGAAATACCATGGAAAGGGTGCTCGAAGATATTGGAAAATATAATCCCAAGACGCTCAAGAGTTGTGTTCTTTTGAATCGGGTGAGTAGAAGACGATATAATATTCATCCTGAATATTGTTGTTTTGATATTGGCGATGACTTCGTGGTGGGGTACGGGCTGGACTACAATAACAAATATCGCAATTTACCCTTTATTGCCGTGCTTAAAGACGAATGTTATCGTGCAAGAGTTTTGTGACGTCTGCATGTGATATGGAATGTCTGAATATGTGTGTATGAAATTTAGAATAGACCTCTTCTAGAAGATATGACGAGCTATCCCTTTTTACGCCATTATTCCAAGGTATGGCGGCTTCTTTATGGTATATTCTCTTACTCCCACTCGATTGTGCTGGGCGGTTTGGTGCTGATGTCATACACCACACGATTGACGCCCTTGACCTCGTTGATAATCCGATTGGAAATGATCCCCAGTACATCATGTGGGATGCGGTACCAGTCGGCAGTCATAAAGTCGGTTGTCTCTACGGCACGAATGGCAATGATGTTCTCGTAACTCCTTTCATCTCCCATGACCCCGACGGTACTCAGCGGCAGGAGTACGGCGAAACACTGGGCAATGGAGCGATAGATGCCTGCCTTACGTATTTCTTCGATGACAATTTTGTCTGCGTTGCGAAGTATTTCTAAGCGTTGAGTCGTTACCTCGCCAATAATTCGGATGGCTAGCCCAGGACCGGGGAAGGGGTGACGCCATACCAATTCTTCTGGTAATCCAAGTTCTTCACCTATTTTACGTACTTCATCCTTAAATAAAAATCGCAGAGGTTCTACCAGTTCAAACCCTAATTCCGCCGGTAGGCCGCCCACATTGTGATGACTCTTAATGGTTACGGTTGGGCCTCCGTGGGCTGGGATGCTCTCAATAACGTCAGGATAAAGCGTGCCCTGCGCCAGGAATCTTGCGCCAGATATTTTCTTAGCCTCTTCTTTAAAAATTTCTATGAATTCATGCCCAATAACCTTGCGTTTTCTTTCAGGATCAGTCATGCCTTTTAATTTATCTAAAAATCTATTTTGTGCATTAATAACATGTAAATCTATCGTAAAATTGTCTTTAAATGTTTTAATAACCTCCTCGGCCTCGTAATTTCTTAAAAGACCGTTATCAATAAAAATACAGGACAGATGATTCCCAATGGCCTTGTGGATGAGCGCTGTCGCCACGGCGGAATCAACTCCCCCTGACAGTCCGCACACCACCCTTCCGTCTCCAACTTGTTTGCGAATATCACCGAGAGATTTTTCTATATAGGAGTGCATCTTCCAGTCGCCTTTACAACCACAAATTTCGTAGAGAAAATTGCGGATGATCTGGCCTCCCTGCGGTGTGTGTGTTACTTCAGGATGGAACTGTACACCGTAGAACGCCTTCTTCTTGTGCTTTACAGCGGCATAAGGGCAATTTCTGGTAAATGCAAGAGATTCAAATTCTGTGGGCAATTCAACTACCTGGTCACCATGACTCATCCATACGGCGAGGTCTCTGGCAAGTGATTTGAATAACTTACTTTCATTGTTCACGGTACAGACCGTCCTTCCGTATTCACGGGTAGACGTGGGTTTCACAGCAGCCCCTAACATCTGACACCCCAATTGCATTCCGTAACAAATACCTAAAATGGGTATTCTCAATTTAATAATTTCTTCGTCACACCACGGCGCATTTTTTACGTATACGCTTGCAGGGCCACCACTGAGAACAATACCCTTCGGGTTGGTCTTTTGTATTTGTTCTGCTGTAATCTTATGTGAAACAATCTCGCTGAAAACGTTATTTTCTCTCACCCGTCGTGCAATAAGCTGTGCGTATTGAGAACCAAAATCAAGGATTAGGACTTTTTCATTATTCTCTTCAATCATTTCGTTTCTCTGGATATAATTTTTGTTATTCTTGCAGATTAGCTTAAATATACTTAATCAGAATTAACAAAAAATGGCAATGAAAAATATTACCTTACAGGTACCTGAAGACAACAAAGATCTCTTTCTGGAACCGGCAATAGATCGTATTCCAGACTTGTTGAATATAAATAGAAATAGAATACAAAATTATAAATTTGAAATAAACGGTATCCCATTCAAAGTATTGCGTGAAAAGACACGTGAGGAATTGTTACACAATGCCGTCCTCTATACGAATGCAGTCAAATCTTTAATTCGAAACCAACCTGAATCGTGCCTGTGTGTGTCTCATAATACTCGAAAAGGGCTGCCAAGTCAGACATTTCAAGATAAGTTATACATCAACGAACATGCTTTGGATCGTGAGTCAATTAAGAATATCCCGATTATCCAGACAGGCCACGAACCGATTTTTTATTATCCCGGGGTATGGATAAAAAACCACCTTATACAATATCTAGCTATGAAACTGGGTGGCATTGGTGTAAATATGATTGTAGACAATGATGCCTGTAATAGAGGTTTTATTTATATACCAACGCTTTCCGAAAAACCTGCGTCTATTCGAAAGGTTGCCCTCATAAAAAATAAAGACAACGTCGCGTATGAAGAGATTGCGCTTGATGATATTGGAATGTTACGCCAATTTAAAGATGAGGTCATATCATTACTGAGGAAAAATGTTCTGAATGAAAATGTAAAAATACCAGCTGAATATATGCAGGACACGTTTGAAGAATTTATCAACCGTATTATGGAATACCATCAGCGAGGTTGTGTCGACATGGTTGGGTTATTAACCAGTGCGAGAAGTGAACTCGAGGAAGATTTTAGTATTGCCAATTTTGAAGTGCCCGTTTCCTGGATGTGTGATACGGATGGATTTTATCACTTTTTCTTGCATATTTTATATAATGCAGATCGATTTTTGAAAATTTATAACAAAAAGTTGGCTGAATATAGAAGCGTCCACAAAATTCGTTCAAAGGCAAATCCATTGCCTGAACTAAAGATTATTGGGAGATTCGTTGAATTACCCTTTTGGGTATGGGGTAAAGGAGAACAAAGAAGTAAGTGTTACATGCAAGATGACGGAGGGTTTATAAAGATTACAAACAGGGAGGATGTTTTGTGTACTCTAAAAAAGGGTGAAGAGGTAGAGGAAAATATATCGAGGTTAAAAAAATCGTTGGAAGCGCGTTTTAAAATACGCCCACGTGCAATTACAACCACAATGTTTTCACGATTATTCTTTTCAGACTTATTTATACACGGGATTGGAGGCGCAAAATATGACAAGATTACTGATGAAATTATAAAAGAATTCTTTGGAATAGATCCTCCAGCCTTTGTCACAATTTCTACAAATGTTTTTTTGTCTTTGGAGAGATTTGATTTGGAAGCTGGAGCATTACAAGTCTTGCAGCACGATCTAAAGGACATGCGTTACAATCCTGAACGGTATGCCTCGGGAAAAGTGCAAAATGATACAAAATTTATAAATATGGTTAAAGAAAAACAAAGGCTAATAGCGGAGATGGTTGTTTGTGATAAAGACGAGAAAAAGCGTTGCTTTGATCAAATCAAAGAACTGAATAAGTTAATACTGACTAAAGTAGAGGGTGAATTTCAAAAAAAACAGAGTGAAATAAGTACAATTCATGACAAACTTGCTTACAACGAAGTTGTCAAATTTCGAGAATATCCTATTTGTATATATCCTATGAGAGTCATGAAGGATTATTTCCTTAATGTTTTTTGCGGAGTGTGAAATAGAGGTATAAAGCCGTAATAATACTAAGTATGGTACTGATTATAATTAGCTTTGTTTTAAGAGCAAGGATGGGATAAAGTGCCTCTTTTACATCGATTTCTATCAGAAGTACCCATGAAATGCCTCTAAGGTTATCGAGTGGTGTATAGGCGCTGATAACGGGAATATTACGGTAATCTTTGACAATTCTTATATCTGTATTTCCATGGAAAGCGTCTCTTGTTGCTTCTGTATTAATTTCAAGTTTTAGAATGGTATTTTGAGTTAAAAACCTTGATTTTGAACGCATGAAATTATCATCGCCTACAATATAAATTTCCCCTGTTTCACCGAGGCCGTCTCTTTGGGTCAAGAAGACGTCGATTTTGGAATAGGGTATTTCTACGATAACAACGCCCAAGAGCTTATTAGTAAGATCATATATGGGAGCGGCTCCCATGAACATATAATCTTTTGCTTCTTCACACCAAGTTAAATCAGAAAATTTAACATTATTTAATCCTTCTTTAAATACATCGCCAATGGTAAAGGAGCTGAATTCTCCGGCTGCCAAATTTGTTCCGAGGTATTCGTCCTTTTTTACACCGAAGACAACGTTTCCATCTGTATCCACGAGAAATATATTATTGTATCCGTATTGTCTAAGGAAGTGTTCGAGTAAAGGACCGTAATAGGTATCTACTTGTTTGTATGCGGAATCTTGAAAACCGCCAGCCTTAAACGCATTTGAGAATCGCGGTAGACTTTGAACGACCAGCGGGTTTTTGGAAAGTATATTGACGTCTCCGTACCTTTCATAAAAAAAATTTTGAAGCTGCATTTTTTTAATTTCTCGGACAGAGATTAAGTGGTTTAAAAACTCGTTTTTCAGGGCGGGAGTCAAAGATATGTATGCCAAAGGCCCCATGATAATTAAGAAAATAAAAATAGCGATACCCGATGCGATAAGAATTCTATAAATTGGTTTCAATTTTTCGAATCAAGATCTTAAAGATACTTGCTCCACGTGGACAGTCCGTATTTTAAAAAACAACGATATTATAAAAATCAGTAAAAGTAAATTTTTCAAAATAATACAAATAAAATTTGTTTTGTCAAGTTTATTAAGTGATTTTTTGATATGTTTGAATAAAAAAGATTATGTCTTCCAAATCTCCGTCTATTACTTCGATTGTGAAGTGGTTAATTTGATTTTTTTTGAGAATGTGAAGAGTCTTATGCATATCCATATCGTACTCTTCAGAGAAATGCGAATGTGTGTCGCCGTATGGACTTTTAAAATTCCAGTTAAGGGGTGTTTGATTAGTGTTCAAATGGATGCCAACTACATTGCATTGTCTACAAATTGTGTCAAGACCTATATAGAAATCAAATTTATTTAGGATAGCAGATGCCCATAAGTGGCCAACATCGATCCAAATTGGGCAATCTAAGTATATTAGGTGTGCTGGCGTCTGATTGCCATTGCCAATGCCAGGAAAATCATTTTCTATACATAGGATATAAGATGAATACTGGTCTCTGAGCCGTTTCATATTTTTCTTTACTGCATTTTGATAATTTCTGAATTCTTCGGTTTCTAAGAATTTCGGATCCATTACCCGGGTATCGTTAAGTCTGTATTTGTTGTCTATTGCATCACGTAATACCTTGCCATAGTTAGCTGGGTCGTTTTTAATAGGTTTTTGAGTCATAAAAAATCCGTGGAATAATGCGATGTTGCTGTGAAGCGTTTGCATGATATATGCAGTATTTTTGAAATTTGTAAGAATAGTATCAAAATCGTTGTTTGCCAGGTTTATAAAATAATCTGAAAGTATAGGGGCGTGGATAGAAAATTTAACATCCAGGCCTTTAATTTCGTTATACAATTCTTTTGTAATGGAATTATGTAACTGAATACCAAATTCGAAACCATGCAACTCCATTAAATTTTTGCATTGTTTGATCTTTGCAAAGGTATTGCCATGATAAAAACACATTGTGCTCAATTCGATTCTTATACACATTTAGTACTTATAATAACCCCCATTTTTAATTGATCATCATATGTTTACGGCGCAACTATTTCCACTTAATAATTTGTACTACCCTTTTACTTAGAGTACAACTTTAGTTATATTTTGCAGTATTATGTTTGATTTTACTTTAAGGTGATTATAAAAGATTTGACACTAAAAAGCACAACTTACGAACAAATAGAGTGAATAGATTTAAGCGTTTATTGTTATATCTAAATTCCATTTCTTTCAGGTAAAGAGGAAAGTATTCTTTAG
>JAGWZR010000370.1 GCA_018968795.1 Planctomycetota bacterium
CCCTGTTCGGTTTCTGCTACAATAACTTGCACAGGATTGGCTGTGGCGCAAAAAATGGAACACACCTCTGGACAAGACTTGATGGCGTTTAACACATTGACAGGAAACGCCTCTTTGATGAGGATAACAAAGACATGACCCGCTGCGATATTGAGGACATTTTTTATAGCAATTTCTTTTAGTTTGTTGTCGTTTCCTTCAGCCCTGATGAGACAATGGCCAGATGCCTCACAGAAGGCGATACCAAACTTAATCCCCGGTACGGCATTGATCATAACTTCATATAAGTCCTCCGCCGTCTTAATAAAGTGGGTTTGACCAATAATTATATTAGCGCCCGCAGGAATTTCTACGGTAACGTTTTTGATTTCCATTTTAGCTTATTTTAACTCTATAATGCTAACCTTTCCAAAATTGTCGAGTGGCTTATCAAACTTTTCTTTATTACCGACTACAAGAATTTTGATCTTATCTGGGTGCAAATATTCTCTGGCAACCCGCTGAATGTCTTCCTGTGTAACTGCCTTCACATTGTCCAAATAGGTCTCGAGATAGTTTAGAGGTAGCTCTTCATACTCAATGTCTACCTTTTGTCCCACGATACTTGCACTGGTGGTAAATCGAAAGACGTACTGGTTCATAAAGGTTTCTTTGGCTTGCGCCAATTCTTCTTTCTCAATTGGAGACTTGCGCATCTTATCAATTTCTTCCAGCGCAATCGAAATGGCGCGGTTCGTAGACTCCAATTTAGTCTGACATGTCACAAAAAACATTCCAACGTCTCTGGATGTCTGAAAGGCGCTAAATGCGGAATAGGCTAGCCCTTCATCCGAGCGGATCCTGCCTGGTATTCGCGCCGTAAAGCTCCCGCCTCCTAATACAAAATTCATTATCATAACGGGGAAATAATCCGGGCTCTTTCGATTGATTCCCAGATGTCCCATAATCACATTCGACTGGTTAATATCTTTGTATACATAAAATACGGACTTCTCAAAATGCCTTTCTACTTTGAGTACTTCCGGAAATTTATTATCCTCTTTTTTCCACTCGGTGAATACGGTATTTAGTTTCTTGATAATCTCATCCTTGTTGAAATCTCCCGAAATACCAAGAATAATATTGTTGGGATGATAGAATCTCTTGTGAAAAGCAACCATATCATCTCTTGTGATCTTTTCAATGGTTTCTAATGTTCCCTCAACCTTTCTGCTGTAAGGATGCTTGCTGTCATACATAATCCTGCGAAATTCCCTGTGTGCAATGTGTGTAGGATTATCGTTCTCGCGTCGGATGGATTCAATCACTTCATCCTTTCTCATCCTGATTTTATCCTCTGGAAAGGCAGGGTTCATGAGCACATCGGCAAAGATTTTAAGTCCTTTGTCAATATCCTTCTTCAACGTGGATAAACTTGCGCTTCCTGATTCACGTTCAATGGATGTTTCCACAGAAGCCGCCATAAATTCGAGTTCCTCATTCATCTTATCCGCCGGCATGGATACGGTACCCCCGCTTCTCATCACATGTCCTGTCAGGCTGGCCAGTCCTGCTTTTTCTGGCGGTTCGTAAACCGCGCCGGTTCGGATGCGCGCAGTAATACCAAATATGGGCAAATCGTGATCTTCCAACAGATATAAAATCATACCATTTTCTAATACAACTCTATCCACCTTGGGTGGAACAAAATTGAGGGACTTGAATTTGAAACCAGAAATTATCTTTGCCCCTTCTGACTCTGGTTTTCCAGCCGATGGAGCAACGACACGTTCGTGCCCTTGAGGCTGCGCAAAAAGATTCGGGGAATAGACAACAAGGAATA
>JAGWZR010000371.1 GCA_018968795.1 Planctomycetota bacterium
CTCTTGATTGGATAGGCTGCAAAGTTGCTAATCTTTCGAACGGCATCAATGGCCTCTACTATGTACGGCGGCAAGCTTCCACCGTCTATCACTTCCTGGATTTCATCCACAAGGCTGGATTGCTTTACATTTGCTTTTTCTCGCAACAGATGTTGTAGACAGCGACGGCTTAAGGCTGCACTTGCCTTTGGGCTATCAGCAAGAACTGTACAGGCCTCTCTATAGATCCCTGCAAATTCCTCAGGCACTTCTTTCGGGAGTGGTACACGACTTGGAGCTCTCGGATAAATAAGGCGCTCGCCTTTGACGGACTCTATCATGGATCGGCCTCCAATACTACCAATTTTACCATTTACCAAAACAAGTACCATTCGTCCACAAGATGGGCATTTCCTGCTAACAACACCCCAATCGCCATCTGCATCGTTCCCGACTGGTATTACCTCATAGAAATCATGAAATGACTCCAAGCAATGCGGACATTTCATATTTACGTATTCCTTTTTATAATTATAGCTTTTTACTTTAACTCTTGTGATTGTTTTTGAATATTAATCATAACCGTCATAAAAACATCTTTAATTATTTTTAGTATAAAAGAATACAAAGATAGATTAAAGTAAAAAATAATCATATTGCCTTGAAACCATTAAAAATATTGGTAGAATAAGTGAAAATAAAAACAGGTAAGAACTCCCATCTAAAAGCAATTTGAACATGACAATAATATTAAATAAAGATATCTGTCATGACCTCTCCAAGTCCGTTGAAAAGGAATGGCTGGAGACCAATGGAATCGGTGGGTATGCCTCCTCTACGATAATCGGGGCAAATACGAGACGGTATCACGGTTTGCTCATGGCCGCCACAAAGCCACCCCTGGGGCGCACTTTATTACTCTCCAAACTCGAAGAATTCCTGTGTATGGAAGGCGAAGAATTTCCGTTATCTACCAACCTCTATCCTCATGCAATCTATCCCGAAGGATATAAAAATCTTGTCCAATTCGGTCTAACACCATTCCCCACCTTTGATTATTCTATCAACGGAATAAGCGTTAAGAAAACGGTATTTATGGTTCATGGGGAGAACACCACGGTGATTCTTTATCAAGTGGATGGTAAGGGCAAGGCAGGTATCGCCCCTTCTTCTTTGTTTTTGAAGATAAGGGTCATGGTTGCGTTCCGTGATTACCACTGGCTTACCCATGAAAATCCCGTTTTCAAGACCGATTATAAAATCCTTGATAACAAGGGAATATGTTTGCAACCTTACGACACGCTTCCATCCATGTACCTTTTTCATAATGCACAATCAATGGATACGACTCAATTTTGGTATAAAAATATGGAATACCCAAAGGAGATTGAACGAGGCCTAGAGGCACACGAAGACCACTTCAGTCCTTTTGCCTTTCAGTTCGATTTGAATAAAGGGATGGATTGCTACATTGTGGCTTCTACGAATGAGTACGATAAAATTGATGTTTTTGAAATATTAAAGAAAGAATCTGAACGCAGAAAAAGTATATCTATATCGCAAGATAAGGGTCAGTGGTCGGGAACCAGAAATCAGAAGCCGGGGTTCAAAAGCCAGACCGCCGACCCCAGATCCCATACCCCTTTAAATAAACTTACCAAATTATCTGCATACTTATTGTCTACCTCTGACAGCTTTATCGTAAAGCGGGAACATGATAAAAAGAGCATCATCGCAGGGTACCACTGGTTTGGAGATTGGGGACGAGACACCATGATCTCGCTACCCGGCATTACCCTTGTGCAGGGAAAATTTGAAGAGGCTAAAGAAA
>JAGWZR010000061.1 GCA_018968795.1 Planctomycetota bacterium
ATTTGAAAGTGGAGAAATAAATGCAAACAAGAGTGTCATCAGGATAAGAAAAGCAATGCCAATGGATATCCAAAAGCCCTTTACGTCGGTAAAAATATTGGTAAAAGTTTTTTTGAGACGTGAGAAATTCATGTCTTTAACAAGATTTGTAAAGTAACTATACTTCAAATTGTTCATGATTTCACAGAGGGAGTTGAAGTTCCTGGCGTTAATGTCAATGATTTGGTTTCCGATTGGATATCATCTTGCGATTTTACAATCCATCGTATCTCAAAACTAATATAACTACCCCATCCATCGTTATGATCTACCTGACGGCATGAACCCGGGACGATTTCCATCTTCTTGAATGCGGCAACTTTTTGGTCAAAAAGAGTTAAGGTTTGAATAGGTTTTAGAACGTTTTCTTCTATAAAAGCTATACTCGGTTCCTTGCTTTCTCCTTTAATTCCCATAAGGAGAACTTTTTTAGAAATACCAGTTTTTTTGGGTGTGATTGTATTCTTAGTCTGGAAAAAGCCCGATGTGGTTTGTTTCGACGTATCTTCATCTTTTATGGCGTCTGCATCTATCCATGAGGATTGGATATTGGTTATATATACATTGTCAGGCATCAAAGACAATAATTTATCCAGCGCTTCCATCCAAAAAAATCTGGAAGAATCAATAGAGGAAATAAGTTCAAGCGTAGATTTATTTGTTTGCGCAAGTGTTTCAGCGTCTTTATACTTTTTTTCGAGGTCTTTTACATTTTGCAATACTTTTTCATGGTAATCTTTGGAACTATGGAGGTGATTGATTCGAATATGTAATCCGCAGTATTGAATGATTAGTGATAGGGCTAAGCAGCCTAGCGTGGCTACAGCATAAGGTTTCTTCCTTGAAATTTCTAGTGCCCTAACGAGTTCTTGCGGCAATAAATTTATAGTTACCCGGCCTAGTCCTACACCCTGGAGCGCAAGCCCCAAAGCAACGTTTAAATTCACCAAATTTTCATTGAAGTAAATAGGGTCAATCTTGCCGGATAATTTGAGATTTTTTAATGTTTTAACAATCTTCACATTACAGGTAAAATTTTCGGCTAGGGTCTTTACGTTAATTGGATCTTTAAAGCTATTCCCCATTAATAAAAGGGTCTGAAAATTAATTGTCTCTTTGGTTAGCGATTTATAATATTCCAATGACCTGTTGATTTCTTTAATAAGATCGGTATCTACCGTGGAAAGTGGAATACTTCTAAGCCAAAGATGTGGACCATTAACAATAACTAGATCTGTATTTTCCGTTTCTACATTTATAACAATAGTTTGGTCGTCAATCTGTTGGTCAAAAGAAATAAAGTTGAAAATAGCTAAAGGCGAAACTTGGAATGCAATCAGGTTGGGTTTAAGGGGAGCAATATTTGTTAATAGCTGATCAAGGATTGCCCTTTTGGATGCAAAAAGCCCAATTTCTATGCCTTCCGCACCGGGAACGTTTTCAGATAATCTTTGGTAATTCCATACAACGTTTTTGAGATCGAATGGGATTTGTTGTTTTGCCTCATAAGTAACAATATCCTTCAATTGTTTCTTCGCTACGGGGGGGATAGTTGTGAACCGGGATAATACGAATTGGCCTGGAATGGACACCAATAAATTGTCGGACTTAGCGATATGATGTTTTGTTAGAAAAGCTTGAATGACTTCTTTTAAGTGTGGCGATTGTAAGCTATTTACACCAGGCGAAAGGGTGCGATATTCAATGATGTCTAAATCTTCAACTACCAATTCATCCGATGTCTTTGAAACTTTCACTGCCTTTAACGCATGACCGCCAATATCTAAACCCCATACAGTTTTTACTTTATATTGTTTAATGACTTGTGATATTTTCTGGATATTTAAACTAGGTCTTTTGGGAACAATTCGTAAATGAGGGAATTTCATTTGGCGTATTGCAGGTAAAATTTTCTTTATAACGCTTGCCATAGATTATGCCTTTTATGATCGACGAATCTTGAAGATTATCTGTTTAGTTTTTGATCTCTGTGCTCCTGTTCTAGGTTTTTCCGCCCTGTGAGCCAGTCAAGGACTTTTTTAGATATTCGTGTTACTTCATCTTCTGGGTGGGCATAAATCCAATGAATGTTCGAAAAACTCCGAAACCATGTCATCTGCCTTTTCGCAAATCGGCGTGTTCTTCGTTTGATTATGTCGGTAGCTTCGAAAAGTGTATACTTTTCATTGAAAAAGTCAATGATTTCTTTGTATCCAAGTGCCTGAGAAGCTTGCTTGCTCAGTCCTAATGGATTATTTAGTAAAGTTCGTACTTCGTCGATAAGTCCACGCGCAAGCATACGGTCTACACGTGTTTCTATACGATTATATAGTATATTACGATCGTATTCGATGGCCACTATTGTACAATTATACTTAGGATTTTTATGTCCAAATTGAGTTTGAAAGGAAGAAATGCCCCGCCCCGCTTTTTTTATTACTTCAAGCGCGCGAATGACCCTTTTTTGATCATTGAAATGTAACTTACTGGCTGTCTCTGGATCTATATCGGTGAGCATTTTATACAGGGCATTTGGACCTCGTTCCACGGAAATAGATTTTAAATAGTCACGGTATTCCCAGTCTGCATCTGGTCCTTCAAACAAGCCGTCCATAATGGCTTTTAAATAAAGCGCCGTTCCACCAACAACGATGAACGGCTTACCTCGTTGGTAAAGAGTATTGGCAATAGCTTCAAAATCTTTGACATATCTTCCTACGCTATATTCCTCCCAGGGATCTACAATATCTATTAAATGATGTGGAATTTTGCTTCTTATGGCGAGGGAAGGCTTCTCTGTGCCGATATCCATCCCTCGATATACAAGCATAGAATCGGCCGAGATTATTTCTGCATCGCTTTTTTCTGCGATTTTTATAGCAATGTCCGTCTTGCCGCAGGCGGTTGGTCCCGTCAGTATCCAAACTGGAAGAGTCATAGAGTCATAAGGATTATAAAAAAAACGAATAATAACTACTCTTCCTTCTATATTAATGAAAGTAGAAGATTAAAGTAGTTGAAAAATTAATTACTGGTCTAAGTATAGTTATAAATTTGCGAAGAATACAAACGAGCGGGAAAAGGGACTGATTGATAATACCTCATATATTAAAGCAAATAGTCATATTATTCCATTAATTCCTCATTTGGTAAAGGAAGAACATATTATCTCATTTTTATTCAATATAAACGTTATTGCGCCTTCCTTATGTGCCTGTAAGGTAATAATGTGGCGCTTTTGTAAGGTATTCAGTGTCTTGTAAGAGGTAATACCATCACTTGAATTGATGAAGGCGTATTTGGGTTGTATGGCATTAAAAAATTTTTCCTGGTTATTTATAAATGAGCCATGATGGGGTACCTGAAGGATGTTAGATTTAATTTCTTCTAGTGGTATTGACAACAGCGATTCTATACCTTTTTCCTGGATATCACCACAGAGTAATACTGAATACCCCATATATTCAATCTTTAAAACACACGTGCTGTCATTTACTGTGGTTATTTTTGAAGAAAATGATGGGTTTAATATTTTTACTGTTGCAGGTTCAAATCCTTTAAAAGCCTCGCCGGAAAAAAGGGCAGCGGTCCGAATATGTTTTTTGCCGATAGCGGTGAGTATCATTCTTCCTGTTTCTGAAGCAAACAGGTGTGGCTGAGAATAAATGGCTTTTATGTGAAATCTTTCAATGATAGATGGTAATCCATTCCAATGGTCTTCGTGTTCGTGGGATAGGATTACAAGGTCAATTGTTTTGATATTCTGATTCCATAAAAAGGGAGCCACAATATGTCTTCCTACATCGTGATTCTGCCAGGATCCCACATCGTACAAAATATTTCTTCCATTTGGGAATTGAATAAATATAGCACCGCCATGTCCCACGTCTAAACAAGTAACCATTAAAGAGCGGCTTGGAAATTTAAGGATGTTTGAAAAAATCAAAATGTTAGCGCTCAGCAAACCCCATATTACTATGCGTACAAGGTTTAAAGATAAGTAGGTGCGATATAAAAGTAATAAAATGAATAGATAATAAATAACGATTTCTGTTTGCGAAGGTCCGATGACATAAAAATAAGAATACGGTATGGATGCCTGTGCTGAAACAAGCGATTCTAACACAATATCTGTCTTGGACGCTAAATAAGCGGATGCGACAGCCATGGGTGGACATATCATTCCAAGTGTTAATAACACAATACCACAAACAATGATGATCCAAAATAGCGGGAATACCATGATGTTCGTGATGGCGATAAAGGGTGTGAAAAGATGAAAATAGTAAGCCGTAAGCGGCAGCGTAGCTAACCATGCTGCAAGAGAAACACAGAGGGACTTGCGAAGATATTTTTTCAAGAAAAATAACCGTCCTCGTTCAGCCTTCACTTGTAGCGTTTCTACAAATAAGGCCGTTTTGAATAACGCACCTTCGATCTTTGATGTTCCATAGATAATGCCCATTGTTGCCAGTACTGATAGTTGAAATCCAACATTAAAAAAGTCCGATGGGTTTCTAAGAAGGATAAAAAATATAGCGGTAAAGATACCACTCGTGATGTCCCATTGTCTGCGTACTAAAAAGCTACCGAAGAAAACGACGGCCATTATACTAGCACGAAGGACAGGCGGGTTAATGCCTGTTAAAAAAGCGTATAAGACGACAATTAGCAAGACGATGATTGTTGATAAGGTTTGATTTAATCCTAAAAAGCGTAAAGGTAAGAGTACCGTAAAGACCACAATCCCAACGTTAAACCCGCTAATGGCTATAAAGTGGATAATGCCTGTCTTCATAAAATTGTCTATCGTTTCGCTTGAGAGATCAACCCTGTTGCCCAATAACATACTGCTAATCAATGGAGCGCTGTTACTAAAAGTGTTGGTATAAATTGTGTTATTTAATAAATTATTGAGGGTATATACAAAACTGTATAGAGGATTAATATGGTAGGGCCCACTGATTTTTACATTGTTTGTATTTACAATTGTCATTAAACAGCGAACCGATGGCATTTGTCTTTGCAAGTAGTTTTTGTAGTTAAATTCGCCTGGATTACTTGGAGATTTTGGAAGGAATGCATACCCGAAGAGTTCCACCCTTTGCCCGTAAACTAATTTATGTAAAAGAGACAGAGTATTGCCTGTGTTCAAAATATCTTGGTTTGATGGATACAAATTTACTTTAATAAACCCGGATATCCTTTTCCATCCAGCCCCTGTCGCAGTTTCTATCTCTTCTGCACAAACGGTAAAAGATATTTTGAAATCCGATTTTCTTAAAATTTGATCATGTTTGAACTGAAGCAATCGTTTACTCACCGTGTTTTCGTCCAATATAATAGGCGGGTTTATAAGTATTCCTCTAATGCGCTGTTGGGATTTATGGGTAGTTAGTAAGTATTCGAGATGATTGGCAGGTAGGGAATCAGTACGGCAATCGTAATATGCCGTTGATATAGTGACAAGGAAGATAGATAGACATGGGATTAAGAGTTTCCTAAGGTTATGTGAACAAAGACATAGAAAGCAAAACACCCATAATAAGAGGCCTGTGCCGAGTGTAAAATAAATAGGAATTTCCGTGAGTGATCCTATATAGATGCCACATATAAACGAGAGGGTAATAAAAACAATGGGTCTTTGCATAATTCACTATTTATGAATTATTGTGATTGCTATAGTATTTCTTAGCATATCAAACCGCAACAAAATTCCATCATACAATGCAGAAAAAAATGTTTATTGAAAAGCAGGTTTGAAGCATAAAAGAGCTCCCTTGGTAGAGAGCTTGCACTTCCAGTTGTCGCTCGCACTTTGTTGTACTTTATCCTATAAATTTTATAATGATTTAGCGAATTTTTTGCGTTATAGTTATAACATGAAAATTTTTCTTTTATGGATAATTTTTCTGTCTTTTGCATTTTCCTCAAATGTATATGCCGTATACTATAGCCTGTCAGATGAGCAAACTAGGCAGGCGATTGAGTATGGTGAAAAGGGTAAAGATGCTGATGATGTTTCATTTTTAGCTGAGTGGATTAGCGTATCAGATGATGGATATGAATGGGCTACCTTAAACACAAAATTCAGTATATTGGCATATGAGGCAAAACAATCTTCCTTAACCTTCAAAAAATTGGCGGAAGCACAAGTATTTCGGGTTCTCTCAGAGGTAGAAGATGTTTTATCGTTTCATGTTGTTTTATATGGCAATGCTTCTTATTTTACTAAAGATTGTCATGCAGTATTATTATATAAAAATAAGCGCATTCAACCGATCAATGAACAAAACGACCCTCATCCCAAGGCGACTAATCTCGGAACCCAAACCACTGCAACGTATCGTGCCACATGCCGCTATGATTTTCCAAATTATTGCGTGGAACCCGATGCAAATATTGTCCTTGTGATTATTGGCCCATTTAATAAAGAACAAAAATTCTCTTTTAACCTGAAGGAAATGCGATGAAAATTGGATTTTTGCAAACGTTTCCCATCTTTGGTAAAAAGACCGAGAATTTGGATAATGCTATTTTAATGATGAAAGAGTTGAATGCAAATCTTGTGGTCTTACCTGAATTGTTTAATACCGGTTATCAGTTTACGTCAAAAGCTGAGGCTGTTGCCTTAGCGGAAATGATACCTGAAGGACAAACGACACGTGTATTGATCAATCTGGCAAAGGAAAAACAACTTTATATTGTGGCTGGTCTCGCTGAACGGGAAAATGAGCATTGTTATAACTCAGCCGTGTTGGTAGGACCACATGGATTCATCGGTTGCTATAGGAAGCTTCATCTGTTTTATAATGAGAAACAGTGGTTCGAACCGGGAAATGGAGAATTGGCTGTCTACGATATTGGGCAGGCCAGGATTGGAATCATGATCTGTTTCGATTGGTTTTTCCCAGAAGTTACAAGATGCCTGGCATTAAAGGGCGCAGACATTATCTGCCATCCTGCGAACCTTGTCCTGCCATACTGTCCACAGGCCATGATTACGCGATGCATTGAAAATAGAGTCTTCGCCATTACGGCTAACCGTATCGGGACTGAAAAACGTTCCGAAGAAGCGCTCTCCTTTATTGGCACAAGCCAGATTTTAGGAACAAGGGGAGAGGTTTTATACCGTGCCGCGTCGGATCAGGTAGAATCAATGGCCGTTGAGATTGATCCAAACGATGCGCGGAATAAACAAATAACTCTGGTAAATCACTTGTTTAATGACCGACGTGTTAAATTTTTCATGTAACTGTTGAGCGTAAGTCGCCGCAAAAAGGAAGAACAACCAAGTTGAGGCGGCAGTCGACGTGTCTATTAAGGAATAATTATTTTGGCAGTCTTATACTTAAAACGGGGCAAGGCGCTCGTTGTATAACCCTTTCAGCAACGCTTCCAATTAATATATGTTCTAGTCCTGTTTTACCATGTGTGCCCATAACGATTAGGTCCGTCCGTTTGTCTTTGGCAGTATTTACTATTTCAACAAATGGAATACCTTTAGCTATGATGGGTTCTACGAAAGTACTTTTTCGCACATCATCTGGCAGCAGACTAATAAGTCGCATCTTGAGATTATCTTCTATTTGCTTATCGTCCAATAATAAATCTAGTTGTTTCAATATATCGCCTATACCGCTTAGGTGGGCTTCTATGACATGTATCAGATACAGCGAGGCACTTTCTTTTGCTGATAAGTCAATTGCATAACTTAATGCGTGTTTGGAACATGCTGAAAAGTCAATGGGGCAAAGAATTTTCTTTAATTTTATCATCTTTTAATCTATAAAAACCATGGAATCAAATATGTGAAATCAAACACAGTATATTAAACGTCTCAATTATTTGTCAATAAACTAATATTTACAACAAAAGGAGGGGCGATCACATTTCAATAAAAAAGCAGTTGTTAGTTGAGTAACTAACAACTGCTTTTAAATTATAAAATTGCGAAGAATTAGTGCGTTACTTATCTATTTTAATGATGTCCGCTTGGGTGGAGCGCTTTAGCGCCCAAATCCAATGATATAAACCTGATATTTTTTTCTTCTAAGGTAACGGTAGTATGAGCGCTTGTGCCACCGTGTTCATGAACTGAGATTTCATATGTTCCTGGTTTTAATTCAAACACACAGGTGCCATTCTTTCCTGTGGTACAAGTGTTATCGCCTACTTTAACCTCTGCCCCCTCAATAGGTGTGCCGATAGCAATTGCCGTAACCCATAATTTTGCGGGTTTAACAGAATAAGCTTGAGCCTTTGTCATACCAATCCCTGCGACGAGCGCCACACCAATGAACCCTGCAAATATCTTCTTCAACATAACCCCTTTCTCCTTTCTTTACAGATTGAAAAATTAAGATTAGATAAATACCATAAAGTATATTCTAGATTAATTACTTCCCCCGCCACCCCCTTTCGATTATTAGCTTACTATCTTTTGAATAAAACATCGATCAATTATACATTTTAAAGTTTCTTCGTCAAGATTTATATTTGTTAAAAAATTTGCGCATCAATATCCTCTATCGATCTTAAACACAGGAAGGTAATTAAAGTAATCCCATGTGAAATCGCAGGCGGTTTGTTGTTTGCCGTGTAGAACTGGCTTAGCGGTATGTCGAAGTCTGCACAATTTAATAACATTTATCGAAATAGCAACACAACTAAAAGGGTAGTTAATCCTTTTTCGACTGGCTAATTTTTACGATAAGCTCTCCGTCGTTATCCTTAAATCCTTTGCCATAGAGTCCGATGATATCGTCGTTCATGGTTAGATATAAAAATTCGCCGTCTTCACTGGGAAGGATATGGATGTATCCGGAAGTTCCCATGGGGAAAATCCTGCCACAATCCCCAAACCTGCCAATAAGCTTGCCAATAGGCTGATCTGGAAGCACATAATCTTTCAGGGCATTGACAGGTATACCATCGGCGTTATGTCCGTTGGGAAATAGCTGAGGATTGCAATTCCATAAGTCATTCTTATCAACTTCCCAGCGTAAAATCATACCTTCTAGTGCAACAACATCGGTCATTTCCCATACCACATTGGCATGGACGATTACCGTTTCGGCCTGTATTGCAGTAAACGTTGTGAATAAGAGACTCGTGGCAAATAAAGTTCCGATAAGGATTTTCCACTTCAATTTAATCTTCAAGTACAGATGGGCGCAGTTCATTTTAATTCCTTTATTACGAACATTCCCTTTGGTGGATTCATCAGCACTATCTTAATCCTATCATGCCATAATTCTCCAAATTCTTTTATCTCTGCATCAGTTCCCTTGCCCGTTACAGCCAATGGCATCAAATCACCCATTTTAGGATTAGCCGGGAGCATGGAGTTGTCATAACTAATTTC
>JAGWZR010000372.1 GCA_018968795.1 Planctomycetota bacterium
ATATTGCTTGATAAGGCTACACATTACGATATGAAAAAAATCCAGCTCAATCCGAGAGAAATGTCGGATCTCGATATGATTGCGGTTGGCGCAATGAGTCCTTTGGAAGGATTTATGGGTAAAGCAGATTACGATAATGTGTTGGACAACATGCGGCTGTTCAATGGATTGCCCTGGTCAATTCCGATTACCCTCTCAGCAACAAAGGAAGAAATCGAAGGCCTTAAGCCAGGCAAGGATGCCGCCCTTGTAGATCAGGCTGGCGAGGTGGTTGCAATTCTTCACTTGGAAGAGATTTTTCATCATGACAAACCAAAGGAATCTTTAGAAGTTTATGGTACGGATGACAAAAAGCATCCGGGTGTGGATTATGTTTACAAGATGGGCGAATATCTCCTTGGTGGAAAGGTGAGTGTGGTTAATAGAACGAAGCCGAGCGATTTCTTGGCATACAGGCTGGATCCTGCGGAGACAAGGGAATTGTTTGTGAAAAAAGGCTGGAGACGTGTGGTTGGGTTTCAAACTCGTAATCCTGTGCATCGCGCCCATGAGTATATTCAGAAGTGCGCCCTGGAGATAGTTGATGCTATTCTTTTGCATCCGTTGGTAGGAGAGACAAAGAGCGATGATATTCCAGCAGATGTAAGAATTAAAAGTTACGAAGTCCTTCTGGAGAAATATTATCCCAAGGACAGGGCTATGTTGTCCGTTTTTCCCGCTGCCATGCGATATGCCGGGCCTAAAGAGGCGATCTTTCACGCTATCGTGAGAAAAAATTATGGGTGTACGCATTTTATTGTTGGTCGAGACCATGCGGGAGTTGGTAGTTATTATGGGACATTTGACGCCCATTACATTTTTGATGAATTCGATTCGCAGGAAATAGGGATTACGCCGTTATTTTTTGACCATACCTTTTATTGTAAATCCTGTGGCGGGATGGCATCTTATAAGACATGTCCTCATGATTCTTCTAATCACGTTATTTTAAGTGGTACTGAAGTCCGGAAGATGCTCAGTGCGGGACAAGCGCCGCCGCCTACCTTTACCAGGGCAGAAGTAGCAAAGGTGTTGAGTGAGTATTATCAGAAATTGAAATAAGCCTAAGGCCCTTTTGCAACCGTAATGCCTTTTGTCGCGACGAAGGATTTTGTGGAAACGAGGTCCTGGTCATCGCGTGCGACGATCGTTACGATATTAGGACCTTCCTTAAGAGGAATGGTTGTACTGATTTCAAATCGGTTCTGTTCTTTTGGAGTGGCGGTCTTGTTAGATTTGAAAAAGACCTTGTCGTTGTTAATTAGGACATAGGCGTGTTTTACGCATATATCGTCTTCTATTATGGCTGACAGCGTCAGCTGATCGTTTCCAAATAATACATTCGGTAAAGATTTATTCAACGTAATCGTTGGCGGCATTCGTTGAATAAAGGGTTCTAAAGTGCTCGGTTTATTTCCTGCGCCATTTAACTCAACAACATCTTTTACAGATGCCCAGCCATAACGATTGCCTGGCAAGGGTATGCGGTACCAGTCGTTGTTTTTTGCATCGGAAGCTAAAAGAGTTCCGTCCTTCATCATTGATAAAACAGGCGAGTCAAGGGACATTCCCCCGTAAAGTGGAGTACGATTTTTGCTTGTCTTCAGTATACCCGAAAACTGCGTTATTTTAGGTTTATTTGCTGCGATAGGAAGGGTAATTTTATTGGATAAAGACGTTCCAAAGACCATGTCAGAAATGATTATATCCATACTGAACTTGTCTGATGGTATCGTTTCTTTTACGAAAAGGGATAA
>JAGWZR010000062.1 GCA_018968795.1 Planctomycetota bacterium
ATGGGTTGAAGCTTGCGTTTCTTGTTACTGAACGAGTTGTAATTGACGAGATACAGTTTCAGGGTAATGAGAAAATTAAGACGAAAAAACTTAAGAAGCAAATTGAGATAAAACCGGGCGATTACTTAAAGCCTTATCTCTTAAAACTAGACGAAGACAAGATCAAAGAGCTTTACATTAAAAAGTGTTTTCCTCGCGTACAGGTGCATGCGGAAAGCAAAGTAATTGATGAGAAAACGGTGATAGTCTTTAATATTGAAGAGGGTTCTCGGATCCGTATCGCAAAGATAAAGTTTGTGGGAAATACCGCTTTCAAACGGAGAAAACTTTTGAAACAGATGGAGACGAAGCAGAAGCATTTCCCAAATCTTATATTTCCTGGCCGGTTTGACAAAAGAAAGTTTGAGTCTGATATCGAGAAGATAAAAGAATTTTACATGAATAACGGCTGGTTAGACGTCGATGTTGGCTGGGAAATAACATACGAGGATGATAAGATGTACGTTGCCATTCACATAAAAGAGGGTGAAAGATATTATGTGGAAAGCCTACGAATAAGCGGAGCGACACTTTTTACGGAAGAAGAGATAAAGGAAAAACTAAAATTAAAAGAAGGGGGGCCTTTTTTTCTGGATGCGGTTGAGAAAGATACCTACCAGATCCGTTTAGCTTATGGAGAACAAGGATATATTGGCTCTCTTGTTAAAGAGAAACACACCTTTAGTTCAGAAGGTGAAAGGGTGAACATCTCTTTTACCATAGAAGAAAAAGATAGATATTATATCGAGAAGGTCAAAATATCAGGAAATGATAAGACAAGAGATAATGTTATTCGTAGGCAGTTAACTTTTTACCCCGGTGAGAGGTTGGATACGGAAAAGATACGCGATAGTCAGAGGAGGCTTACGAATACAGGGTATTTCGATATGCAATCAGGCGCGCCAGCGGGGATTAATTTTGAGCCCGGTTCCGAACCGAACAAGGAAAATATATTAATAGATGTGAAAGAAGGGAGAACGGGCATGTTACGGTTTGGCGGAGGCTATGGCGCAAACTTCGGGGCGTTTGCTGATATTTCTTATACCGACAGGAATTTTGACCTTTTTGATCTGCCGAAGAGTTGGGAAGATTTTATTCAAGGCAACGCCTTTCGTGGGGCGGGTGAGATATTGACATTGCGGTTTAGTCCGGGTTTTCAGAGGACAGAAATCTTAACATCGTTAACGAATCCCTCCGTGTTTGATTCTCCTTACACGGCAGGAGTAAGCTTATATGATTATCTCAGATGGTATCGGGAGTATAAGCAACAGGATGCAGGCGCAAGCGTTTCTGTAGGAAGAGAGCTTAGCCGTGATTTTTTTGTAAAAATAAGTCCGGCGTTTGATGTCATAGATATTCGAAGATGGGACTCAAGTACGAGTACCGTAACCGGCATCCCCCCTCAAGACGTAATTGACGCAGAAGGGAGTCATTTAAAGGCGGGAATTACGTTATCGGCAATGATAAATAGAACAGACAACATGTACGCGCCGATGAGAGGATACGAGGGGGAATCTTCTCTCGAAGTTGCTGGATTAGGTGTGAAAATAGCAAAATATAAATTTCGAGCAACAAAATATAATACCGTTTTTGAAATACCCAAATGGGGGAAACATGTGGTTGCCTACGGAGGTTCATTTGGTGTTGTAGAGCCAACCTCTAGTAAGAAAGTTCCTATCTTTGAAAGATTTTTCGCTGGCGGTTATGGCACCCTTAGAGGGTTTGAATTTAGAGGCGTAGCGCCCGTTGATGCAGCTACAGGCGCTCAAATTGGCGGTGATATATTGATGGTGGCAAATACAGAATATCTTGTGCCGATATATAAAGAGATTGTTCGTGCGGCAGTCTTTGTTGACGCTGGAAAGGCAGACGAAACAGTTCGCGATATTAGTTTTGATAAATTTAGATTATCCACAGGGGCTGGATTGAGATTAAGTATTCCTTTTCTTGGCCGCTCTACGATAGCAATTGATTACGGTATTCCTGTTATAAAAAAGGCCGGGGACCGGCTTCAGGCAATTTCATTTAATTTTGGAGGGGGTAGTAGCTTTTGATTATGAAACGAGAAAAAGCGTTTGAGAAGAACAGTAAAAAGGGAAAAGTTTTTTTGGGTCTCATAGCAAGTGTTGCTTGCCTGTGCCTATTTTCATTGAATAGTGTACATGCAAAAGAATCGGATACGGCAAGGGGTTTAAAGGTAGGGATTGTTGATCTTAATAGCGTGTTTGAGAAGTATGAAAAAAGGAAGTCAGCCGATGCGCAGCTAAAGGAGCAGGAAAAGCAGTATCAAAAAACTATCAATGATAAAAAGAAAGAACTGGTAAGTTTAAATGAGAAGATACAATTGCTGGATTTAGGGAGTGAAGCGAGAAGAAAAGACGAAGAGACTTTTGAGAGAAAGAATATGGAATTAGAATCCTATGCAAAGTTTGCAGAGAAGAATCTCATGAAAAAGTATAAGGATTATTTCGAAGGGCTCTATAAGGAAGTTTGTAAGGAAGTAGAAGCGATAGGTAAGCGTGAACAATATGATCTGATTATTAAAAAAGAAGAACCGGAGTTACAAAGTGGAGGTATCTCTGAATTACAGTTTAAGGTTGGAATAAAAACAGTTTTATACCATTCCGAAGCAGTTGATATTACGAGCAGGATAATTGATAACTTAAACAAAAAATACTCAGAAGCAAGCAAGGGAAAGTAGTTCGTGGATAGCATACAAAAAACAATTGGGCGCGAGACCGAGTGCTCTGGGATGGGAATGTTTAGGGGGGAAAGCACAAAGCTTAACTTTAAACCGGCGCCCTTAAACTCTGGGATATGTTTCGTTCGCGTTGATTTGCCCAATCGACCGAGAATACCTGCGCATGTTGATGCCTTATCGAGTGATTATAAGCGCGTGTTTTTGAGGAAAGAAAAAGCAGAGGTCGAAAGCGTAGAACATTTAATGGCAGCCTTGGCAGGTTTAGGAATAGACAATATAGAAATTGAAATAAATGGTCGGGAAATTCCTGCGGGGGATGGGAGTGCTAAACTTTTTTTAGAAACGCTCAAAAAAGCAGGGATTGTTAAGCTGGGGGGAGAAAAAAAGGTTTTTAAGGTAAAAACTCCTATTACAGTCAGGAGTGAAAATGCCAGCCTTATGGCAGTGCCTTATGAAAAAGGATTAATGTTGTCTTATACCCTTGATTTTAACGGTTCTTTCATAAAGAGACAAACGTACGATATTGAATTCACCGAAGAAAATTTTTGCAGAGAGATTGCGCCAGCAAGGACATTTGGTTTGAGTACCTATGTTGAAGAGTTTAAAAAACTTGGTTTGGGAAAGGGGGTTACAGACGAGAATAGCATCATTGTGCATGAGGATGGAAAGATGACAAAACCGATTTCTACAAAACCAGCAAAATTGCGATTTCCTAATGAGTTTGTGAGACACAAAATTTTAGATCTTGTGGGAGACCTGTACCTGGCTAATGTGGTGATTCAAGGCCGTATTGTTGCGAATAGATCGGGGCATTCTCTGAACGTTCAATTAGCAGAAAAGATTGCGAGGGTTGCATGAGTAAGGAAATAATGTTGTTGAAGAGATTGGGAATATGCAAAAAGGGAAAGCCGAATGAAAATTCATAAATCGGCAATCGTACACCCTCGTGCTGTTTTAGGTAAAGTTGAAATTGGCCCCTTTTCGGTTATTGGCGAAAATGTTATTATAAAAGACGGAACTATAATAAGGAATCATGTTACAATAACCGGGAATACAACGATAGGTAAAAATAATATTGTGCATCCGCATGCCGTTTTAGGCGCAGAACCTCAGGACCTTAAATACCGCGGGGAAAGCACCTCTCTTATTTTGGGAGAAAATAATGTGATTCGGGAGGGTGTGACTATTAACATCGGCACCCTAGGCGGTGGAGGGAAGACGATGATAGGGGATAATAACTTCTTTATGGCAAATGTGCACGTTGCACACGATTGCATTATAGAAGATAATGTCCTTTTGGCCAATGGGGTGTTGTTGGGCGGGCATGTTATGATAGAGCGAGGTGCCAAATTAATGGGACTGGTGGGTATTCAACCTTTTGTAACCATCGGACGGTATGCTTATGTGGGAGGTCATACACGGATTGTTCAAGATGTTCCGCCCTATGTGATTATCGAAGGCCATCCTGCAAAGATCCGCCAAGTGAATGTTATTGGATTAGAGCGAGAGGGATTTTCAAAAGAACAAGTTGATGAAATCAAAGATGCATTCCGTGTACTATTTCGTTCTGATGAATTGAATAAAAGCAAGGTCTTAGAAGATATGGAAGGGCAGAAAGATATTTCTCCAGAGGTCAAGTATCTTGTCACTTTTTTGAGAAATATTGACAAGGGCAAGTTCGGAAGACATCGAGAGTCTCTTCGTCAGTATGCGGCAACAGTGAATTAACGCTTATTTCCTTTTGGGTTGCAAAGGATATACATAAAATTATAATTCGTTTTCTAGCGCGCCTCTTTTAGGGGAAAATGAGATGTGCGCTATTAGGCAATTCTCGGATGTTAGGTATTAATGTCTAGATTAAAGGTAGCGGTGGTTGGTGTTGGGCATCTTGGCAAGGAGCATGCGAGGGTCTATGCTGAGCTGCTTGGTGTGGAGTTGGTTGGGGTAGTTGATATAAATAGTAAACAGGCAGAGAAAATTGCCAAACAGCACAACGTCAGATATTTCTTAAATCATAAAGATGTAATCGATAAGGTTGAAGCGGTGAGTATTGCGGTACCCACGAGGTCTCATTACGCCATCGCAAAAGAATTCCTCCAGCACGGAGTCCATGTCATGATTGAAAAACCAATGACGGGGACAGTGCCTGATGCTAGGGAATTAATAGGTATTAGCAAGGCTAAGGGCGTAGTACTTCAAGCGGGCTATATTGAACGATTTAATCCCGCAATAGTTGCGATTAAAAAACTTTCCATCAATCCAAGATTTATTGAGTGTCATCGGTTAAGTCCATTTACTTTTCGTTCTGCAGATATTGGCGTCGTATTGGATTTGATGATACATGACATTGATATTATTCTCCACATAACTGGTTCTCATGTAAAAAAGTTTGATGCGGTGGGAGTAAACGTCATTTCAGATAAAGAAGATATTGCTAATGTTCGTATTCAGTTTAAAAACGGATGTGTTGCAAACGTAACGGCAAGTAGAGTATCTCTTATGCCCATGCGTAAAATGCGGTTATTTTCTGAGGATTCATATATTTCTATTGATTATCAAAAAAAGGATGCAATGATATATAAAAAATCACCCGAACTAACATTAAAGAAATTAAATATATCCGAGATGGATGTCTCAACCATTGCAGATCTGAAAGGCTATGTATTTGGGGACTTGTTAAAAATAGAGCATATCAAGATGGACAGCGATTACGAACCGCTCAAAAAGGAGCTCGAATCTTTTGTAAATTGTGTTGTGGAGCATAAAGAGCCTGTTGTTTCAGGTGAAGAAGGTTTAAAGGCTATTGAAGTTGCAAATGATATTCTCTGTGAAATAGAAAGAAACCTCAAGCTCGCCCGCATACCTGTTACGGAGGACAAAATATGACATCATTTGATTTTTTGCATATCGATGCTGAGATTGTTGGAGGCAAGGTTGTAGGAAAGGCCGGGGGTGCGTTGGGCAAGATGTTGCAGCCTTACGTGGATCAGTTTTTTGAAAAGATCAATTCCCTGAAAGTGATTGCTAAAGTTAACGGTATGCACGTGTACAACCTTTACAATCCGCCATTTCCTAGCCAGGCAGGCATGCGATTCTTGGAGAGAAAGCTGAGAATGATGTTGTATAAGATGGCATTCCCTGTTACGGCGAATCTGGCCATAACTCACAAATGCCAGTGTCAATGTATCCATTGCAGCGCAGATCCATTTATTGATCCTGCCAAGAAAGAGCTCGCGGTGGGAGAAATAAAGACTGTGGTTGATGGGGCGTTGGATCTTGGGGCAAGCCTGATTATTTACGTGGGCGGAGAGCCGTTACTTAGGGATGATCTCTACGATCTCATCCGATATGTGGATAAAACCAAGGCTATTTCAATGATATTTACGAACGGATTGCTTCTCACAGAAGAAAATGTTCAGAAACTTGCGAAAGCGGGTCTGTTTTCATTAAACATTTCTATTGATAGTAGCGAACCCGAACTGCACAATGAGTTTCGAGCGGTGCCCGGTTGCTATCAAAAGGCATTCGAGGGTGCCGAACGTTGCAGAAAGGCAGGTATTTTGACGGGAATTTCCACGTATGCAACCAGCGAGAGTATCAAGACGGGCAAGGTAGAAAAGCTCTTAAAAATTGCACAGGAACAGGGATTTTCTGAGGTTACTATTTTTGATTGTATCCCATCGGGTAGATTCTTAAAAGATACGTCAAAAATACTAACAGCAGAAGATCGGAAACAATTGATTGCGCTTACCAAGAGATATCACGAAATGGAATATCCTATGGGAATAAACTGTATGTCAATTATTAATTCGCCAAGGGGCGTGGGTTGTTATGGGGCGCAGTCGCAATTTTATATGACGGCATACGGCGATATTAATCCTTGCGATTTTAATCCGATAAACTTCGGGAACGTGCGCGAGATGCCTATTCAGGAAATATGGAAGAAGATGGTAACGCATCCGGACTTTAACAAGAGATACCCCACGTGCCGTATGCAGAGCAAGGCATACAGGAAAAAATATATCGATCCGCTTCCGAAGAATGTACGGTTGCCTGTGAAAATAGAAGATATTGCGCCGGTTGAACCCGTAGATCACGAGTCCAGCCTTGCAGGAGTAAATTAGTTCTTAGTAAGAAGGCGCATATTTTACATAAATGTAAAATATGAAAAACCAAAGACACAAATCAAAAAGATTTACCATACTATTTTTATGGGAGGGAGGGGAGGACGTATGGGGGGAGAAATTCTTATAACGAAAAAAATGAGCACAGGAGAAGTCACAAAAAAATACCCTGCAACGAAAGCGGTTTTTACGAAATATTTTGGGAAGGGTTGTTTCGACTGCCCTTCTTTTGGCACGGAAGATATAAACCTTGCGTGTATGATGCACAACACGGACGTTGATAAATTTGTGAAAGAATTAAACGAAGTAGCAAAGCAGGGGGAGGCTGCGAAATAAATTTGGAACCGATACATTTACAAGAAAAAATAAAATTCAACAAAGAACAGTTTATGCCAAATATTCTTTATGCCTCTCCAAAAGTGAAGATGCCCCTTATTTGCATGGAGCCAGGGCAGGAGATTCCTCCCCATAGCGGGCATAGTATCGGGATCTTTTACGTAAAAGAGGGCAAAGGAATTTTCACCCTTGACGGCAAGAAGATTGATATGGAAAAGGATATGATCATAATCGCTCCTGAAGGCTCATCGAGGGGAATGAAGTGTGTGGAAAGAATGGTCGTTCTGGCTATTAGTGTAGGATAGATATAAGAGAAAAAATGAGGAGCATATATGAGTAAAATACCACCTATTATATTAGACGTAAGAAATATTGTGCCTAGAGAAAGGCATCCAAAGATATTCAATACCTTTGACAGTCTAAAAAAGGGAGAGGTGATGATCCTGATAAATGATCACGACCCTAAGCCTTTGAAATACCAATTAGACGCAGAACGAACGGGGCAATTAGACTGGAAATACGTTGAACAGGGGCCAGAGGTCTGGAAGGTGGAAATAACAAAAAAATAGTGTGAGCGGCGTAGTGATTTCGTAATTCGGTTTTAACAGGATTAGGTAAAAATAATATTGAGAGGAAGGGAGAAAGGGATATGAGCAAGGGGATAAAATTTGCGATTTCTATGGGCGTATTTGTCCTGTTTGGCTGTATCCATTGGGGTTGCGAACAGCCATGTGTGAGAAAGACGGGAGGCGATATTGCCCCACAGGCGCAAGAGAGTAAAGAAGCGGCCAAGGCAGAGACTTCTGCTTCACACGAAGCGAAATCTTGTTGTGCAGGAAAAAAGGAAGAATCAGCATCTCATTCCAAAGATAAGAGGACAATTCAACAAATTATCTCTGAGATAACGGGGGAAAAGATCGGCCCTGACAATTCAGGGGACCTTTATTCAGGCGGGTTAACGGCAACGTACACGCGCCCGGAACAGGTATTGCCCGGCGAGGGGAAGTTTGGGAAGTTGTTTAATTTCTTACCGCTTATCAGATGGTATGATCCCGACCATTATTATACGCCCAATATGGCGGTTTCTGGAGAGTTTAAACATGAAGAGTGTGTGATGTGCCATACCGTGCAGACGCCGGGTATTGTTGCGCAATGGAAAAAGAGCAAACATGCCACTACGGAAAAGGGTATTGTTGGATGCGACAAATGCCATGGGAATAATCACCAGCAGCTACATATGCCTACATGGCAGCATTGTGGTGAATGTCATTCTGAACAAAAAGCTGGCCACCGTGGTGGTAAGATCGGATCACATACGTATGCATTTCATGTAAGTGTGGTGGAAACTCCATGGCAGGTGGCAAAACCAGAAGCGGAAGTGACAGCCTGTGCTACGTGCCACGCCATTGCCGAGAATCGATGCGATGGGTGTCATACGAGGCATGACTTTTCCCTGGCAGAAGCCAGAAAACCTAACAATTGCGGTATCTGCCATACGGGTTTAGATCACTATGAATATGAGATGTACAGAGAATCGTACCATGGCATGATTTACGAATCCGAGCAGCACACATGGGATTGGTCAAAACCCATGAAACCTGCAAACTACAAAACTCCGACCTGCGCATTTTGCCATATGAAAGACGGGGAGCACAATGCACAAAAAGCCTCTACGATTAACAGTCATATGGGTACAGCCCTTGTGGATCGAGGGGCGCCTAAATTTAAGGAATCGAGGCAAAATTGGATCAACACCTGCAAGGGTTGCCATTCGCCCCGGTTCGCGGCAGACCAGCTAGAGGCTATGGATGAAGCCGTAAAGGTCAGCTTTGCTAAATGGCGTGAGGCTATGAAGGTTGTAGTTGATCTTTACAATGATGGTATGTTAGATCCGATGCCGAATGATTTAGCTCCTGATTATGCAGGCCACTATACTTTTAGTTTATTAGGTGGTGAGGGCAGGATGTACAATGTTTCTGATGTAGAACGCACTTCCTTTGAAATGCTGGTCTATATAACCAATGCCGTGTATAAGGCTATGGCACATGGCGCCATGTATGGCGCCACGTATGGCAAGGGTGCTTTCTTGCAGGACCGTTGGCTTGTTCAGGTTAAAGGTGA
>JAGWZR010000373.1 GCA_018968795.1 Planctomycetota bacterium
ATGGCAGAACAAAGCAATCTGAAAGAATTTACCAAGGGAATTTTTCAATACAATCCCATGTTTGTGCTGGTGCTGGGAATATGTCCCAGCCTTGCGGTCACAACTTCAGTAAAAAATGGACTTGCAATGGGCGGGGCTGCAACCTTTGTGCTGGTCTGCTCCAATTTTATTATTTCGATTGTGCGATCATTTATTCCTCGTGAAATCCGTATTCCGTGCTTTATTGTTGTCATCGCCGCCTTCGTAACTATGGTGGAGTTACTCATGAAGGCATATTTGCCGCAAGAGCTGAATGCATCACTGGGGATATTCATACCGCTTATCGTAGTTAATTGCATCATCATGTACCGCGCAGAATCCTTTGCTTACAAGAATAAACCCTTCGCTTCTGTTCTGGATGGAGCTGGTCTTGGGCTGGGCTGGACTATGTCGCTGTGCCTTGTTTCATCCATTCGGGAAATTCTTGGGGCAGGGACAATTTTCGGTATAAAAGTATCCGAATCGTATCAACCCGCCTCGGTAATGATCATGGCACCGGGAGCGTTTATTGTGCTTGGTCTCTTATTAGGTTTTTCCAACTGGCGAAAGCTCAGGAAGAGCGAAAAAGCCATGAAGGGATACATGAAACATGATTAAGGAAGTCGCGATAATTATCGTAAGCATGGTTTTTGTCAATAATTTTGTCCTGTCGAAGTTCCTGGGACTTTGCCCGTTCCTTGGCGTTTCCCAAAAGACGTCGTCAGCTATAGGCATGGGTGTAGCGGTAACATTTGTCATGACCCTCACTTCTGCAATCACCTGGATTGTGTATAATTTCATTTTGCTGCCTGGAGACGCAAATATTATCGCAAAGGTTTTTCCATCCATACGGGAATTGGGACTTATCGAGGTATTAAAAACCATCAGCTATATCTTGGTTATCGCAACACTGGTACAGTTAGTTGAAATGATGCTGAGAAAGACCGTACCAACGCTGTATGAAAGTCTCGGTATTTATCTGCCGCTGATCACTACCAATTGCTGCGTATTGGGGGTTGCTCTTTTGAATACGACTGATTCTCCAAAGCATTTAGGATTCCTCCAAGCAACCATCCAAGGGTTTGGGGCAGGCATCGGTTTTACCGTAGCAATGCTGCTCATGTCCGGAATTCGGGAGCGCCTAGCGCTGGTCAACATCCCTCAACCGTTACGAGGCGTTCCTATTGCTTTCATTTGCACAGGGCTTATGGCCCTGGCCTTTTTTGGCTTTTCGGGAATGGTTCAATAAAATAAAACATGCGACATGTTATTTCTATCCTTGTGGAAAATAAGGTTGGCGTCTTAGCCCGTATTACGAGCCTGATCAGCGGAAGGGGATTTAATATCGACAGCCTTGCCGTTGGAGAGACGGAGAACCCTGCCATTTCCCGCATTACCATTGTCGTCAAAGGTGACGATGCCATCCTGGAACAGGTCAGAAAACAAATAGGCAAAGTTATCGATGTTATCAAAGTGATCGATTTCACCAATGAGGAATTTGTTGAACGGGACTTAATGCTGACCAAGGTCAATTGTCCTATCGGGAAGCGAGGGGAAATCATTGAGATCGCAGATATTTTCAGAGGAAAAATCATTGATGTGGGACAGAAAGACCTCATCATTGAAATTGCAGGCACAGAGGACAAACTCGAGGCGATGTTGAGTTTATTACGACCTTATGGAATTAAGGAATTAGTACGAACGGGGAGCATCGCTATTGCCCGCGGAGCAAAATAAAAGTAACCGCGCTTAGCCACCAAG
>JAGWZR010000063.1 GCA_018968795.1 Planctomycetota bacterium
CCACATCCTCTTTTGTAGGAAGGGTAACATTTGGCATCCTGCCTATAAAATCTCCTTTGGGAAGGATATTTAATGCCTGGTGGACAATACTGTTACTTTGCCGCATCTCTTCGATACGCACACAATACCGATCATACACATCTCCGTTCTTTCCCAGAGGAATCTTAAAGTGATATTTGTCGTAGCCGGAATAAGGCTCCGCTTTTCGGATATCCCAGTCGACCCCGGAGCCTCTTAAACTCGGACCGCTAAGCCCGAAGTCAATGGCGTCTTCAGCGGAAATAACGCCGACACCGATAGTTCGTTTTTTCCATATAGGATTATCTGTCAAGAGTGTTTCGTATTCATTCAGCCGCGAGGGAAATTCAGCAACAAATTGCCGCGTTTTCTCTAGGAATCCGCCGGGTAGATCACGCGACACGCCGCCCACCCGAATATAGGAGAGATTCATCCTCGCCCCTGAAACCATTTCAAAGATATCATAAATCGTCTCGCGTTCCCTGAAACAGTAAAAGAATACCGTCATAGCGCCAATATCCAGCGCATGGGTAGCCAGCCATAACAAATGGGAAGAAATTCTCGTGAGTTCACAGAGAAGCACGCGAACGTGCTGAGCCCTTTCCGGGATTTCGACGCCAAGCAATTTTTCTACCGCGATGGCATAAGCTAAGTTGTTCGAGAAAGGGGCAACGTAATCCAAACGGTCTGTGAGAGGAATACACTGATGGTATGTTCTATATTCAGCAAGTTTTTCTACACCCCTGTGGAGGAAACCCACATGCGGCACTGCCTTTATAATCATCTCGCCGTCCAGTTCCAGCAAAAGCCGCAGAACACCATGCGTGCTTGGATGTTGCGGACCCATGTTGATGGTCATCAGGTGAGTCGTCGTTGCCTTAGGAATCGCCGTCACGCCTCACCCCTTCGATATATCTCACGGAGCGTAGCAGGTTGTCTTCCATCGACAGGATAATCTTTTCGTAAGGGGTGTCCTTGAAAGTCGTCTGGAGTAAGTATTTTTCTCAGATCAGGGTGTCCGTCAAACGTAATACCAAACATATCATAAGTCTCTCTTTCATGCCAATTGGCCGTACTCCAAACACCCGTTACGGTTGATATCGTTGGACTGCTTGATGGAATTGACACTTTAAGACGTACACGATGATTTTGGGATATAGAATAGAGATGGTAGACGACCTCAAACACTCCATGCGTTTCAACCCTGTCTACACCACACAGGTCCGATAGAAAATTAAAATCAAGTTCCTTGTTTTCTTTAAGGAATTTGGCAATTTCAGTAATATATTCCCTTTTTACAGCAAGGGTCAATTCATTACGAAATATCTTGGAATCTATAATAGCTTCCGGGAAATTAGTTTTTACTAGTGTAGCTATAGCTTCGTTATCCATGATGTACTATTACAACCCTTTTGGCTGGCAGCCACAACCTTCAGGACAAGTCCTGAGTAAAATCCAAAATATGCCATTCCTGGTTTACAGCTTACGACGGCTATCCATGACTTATGCCAATTTATTTACCGTATTCGCTGTAGTTTTGCGAACAAAAGATTCTTTTTCAATTTTCTTTTGCATTTCCATAATGGCATGAATCAATGCCTCCGGTCTTGGTGGACATCCCGGCAGATACACATCCACCGGCATCACTTGATCTATGCCTTGAACGACACTGTAAGTATTAAATACGCCTCCAGAGACGGCACAGGCGCCCATTGCGATAACCCATTTGGGTTCCGGCATCTGGTCGTAAATCTTTCTTGCCACAGACGCCATCTTATAAGTAAGTGTGCCTGCCACAATCATTAAATCAGATTGCCTTGGTGAAAATCTAAAAACCTCCGCTCCAAATCGCGCAAGGTCGTAACGAGGCGCAACCACTGCCATCATCTCTATGGCGCAGCAGGCAAGCCCAAATGGCATAGGCCAGAGCGAGGACTTGCGCGCCCAGTTTACCATGGTATTTAAGGTAGTGGTTAGAATGTTATCGCCCAGATGACTTTCTAATCCCATTCCAACCCTCCCCGTTTCCAAATATAAAGATAACAGACAAGCAAGATGCCCACAAAGATAAGCATTTCAATAAATCCAAATAGCTTTAATTCCTTAAATGCTACCGCCCATGGATAAAGAAAAACCACCTCGATGTCAAAAATAACAAAAATCATTGCGATGAGATAAAACTTTACCGAGAAGCGCTCTCTCGCAGTACCTACTGGGTCTATGCCGCACTCGTAAGGCGACAGTTTTTCAGCGGTCGGTTTCCGCCTCCCCAAAACCGCCGAAAGCCCTATATTGGTAATTGCAAAACCTGCGGCTATAATAAACAAAATCAGTATAGGTAAATACTGTATCATGATTTAATTATAGAATTATTTATAAGAAAGTCAAAGAGATTTGCATATGAAATACAAGGAGAACCGAAAGCAAGTATAATGCCAGCTTCTTTTCTCACAAAAACCAAAACGCTTAATCATATATACTTACAAACAAATTTTTAAGTATATCTTCCGCTAAGCATTCTCATACAATGGTTGTAATTCGACATAATAAATAGAGTGCGTTGGCTGAAATCTTAGCAGAATAATGAAATTATATCTTCAGTTCAGGCTTAGAAGGTCTCTGTAAATGAGCAGAGGCTAAAGTTTATTTAAGGAGAAATATCCCTCCCAAAATAAGCAGCATGCCCATTACTTTTGATAAAGTAACCTCTTCTCCCAGAAAAATCCAACCCAAAATAAAGGTAAATAAAGGATAACAGCTCGTAATGGGGATAACCCTTGATATTTCACCAGTCTTGAGCGCCTTGTAAAATACCAACTGTGCTACAAACCCGGCCAAAATACCGGAAAGGACCAGAAAGAAGATAGATTTAATTCCCATCTTCCCAATGGATGAAATGTTGGGAGTAAAAAAGAAGATAATTACAAAGCCCAAAAAGACACCTGAACATCTTACAAGATATGCGGCTGTGGGCTCGGCAGACGAGAGCCCCATCTTTTCTAAAAATGGCACAAATCCCCAGATAAAGGCGGTAAGCAAAGCGAATAAAAACGCTTCCATAAAATTACCCCAGCAAACATTATTGTTAAAATAATTGTAGAAACGCCGTGCGAAGTGATTATAATAAACCTGAAAGAGAAATTCTCTAAAATATTTTAAAAAACTATACTCGTAATACATCAAGCCTTTCAACCAAAAGAAGAAATTGGAAATGGATTGTAGTTTGAAATATTTTCTAAGAAGAAAATGTAGAACTGCCGCTTATTTTTGCCAAAAAACCTCTTGATAAAGATAAGATATACAAGGTTATTGAAACTGTTGGTTTGAAGGGACGCGAGTTGATTCCCGCATACATGCTTTCAGGTGGCGACAAACAGCGCATTGCTATTGCCCGTGCGTTAATAAATGACCCACAAGTTTTGATTGCCGATGAACCAACGGGAAAGCTTGAATCAAGGATAAGTGATCAATCGTTAGAGTTGTTTTGTCAATTAGCCCAAAAAAGAATTGTTATCTTTATCGCCACCCATAATTTAGAATTGGCAGGAAAGACTGAGCGTATAATTCATTTACAAGATGGAAAAATCGTATCAAAAGAACAGTTGAGTTTGTATCATTAACAAGATCCCGTTAAACGGCACGGGTGTTGTTCTTTATCGTTTTTCCTGATTCTTCTGTCCTGAATATATTTGAAAAAGTATTGATAGTTACGATATCATTTTGGCTATGAAGGGCGTTATTGCAGCGATCCATGGAGATGTTGTAGAAATAGAGTTTACAGGAGGACTCCCCAACATCAATGATTCACTTGTTGTAAAGAAAATGGACGGGAGAAGTATAATCCTCGAAGTCCATGACCACATAAGCAGCACAGTTACAAAAGCTATTGCGCTTGGATTCACACAGGGCATGAAAAGGGGCATGACTGTAATCCCTTCAGGCAGTTCACTCAAAATCCCAGCAAGTAAGAATTGTCTGGGAAGGGTGTTCAATGTCTTTGGTGAGCCAACAGATGGTAAACCTCCGCTTGAAGATTATAAACTGATACCTATTCATAAACCGCCTCCCGGTCTACAAGAACAGATACCTGCTTCCGGGATACTTGAGACCGGCATAAAGATAATAGACCTTTTATCTCCTTTTCCCAAAGGAGGTAAAATTGGTCTTTTTGGCGGTGCAGGTGTTGGGAAAACCGTGCTGCTTATGGAATTTATTTACAAGACAGTGAAGGTTTATTCAGGGATATCCATATTTTGCGGTGTTGGAGAAAGAATGAGGGAGGGACATGAACTCTGGAGAGAAATGGAAAGGCAGGATATCTTAAGCAACGCAGTACTCGTATTTGGCCAGATGTGTGAATCCCCAGGGATACGGTTTCGGGCGCCGTTAACTGCAATTACCTTAGCGGAATTCTTCAGGGATGAAATGGGAAGTGATATCCTCTTCTTAATGGACAATGTCTATCGTTTTGTTCAGGCGGGAAACGAGGTCTCTGTGCTTTTAGGAAGGCTTTCCTCACGGGTAGGTTACCAGCCGACCCTCCTTTCAGAACTTGCTGAAGTGGAGGAAAGAATTGTATCAACGAAAAGGGGTTCTATTACTTCTGTACAAGCAATATATGTGCCGGCTGATGATATAACAGACCCGGCCGTTGCGAACGTATTCCCCCACCTTGATACGATAGTCGTTCTTTCACGAGATATTGCATCAAAAGGGCTCTACCCGGCCATTGATCCACTACTTTCGACTTCAAAATTCCTCAGCCCCGAAGACGTTGGAGAGAGACATTATCAAATCTCAAGAACCGTAACGGAGCACCTTTCCCGGTATAAGGAACTCCTTGATATTATTGCTATGCTGGGCATAGAAGAGCTTTCTCCCACTGACAGGCTCATTGTTAAGAGGGCAAGGAAACTCGAGATGTTCCTCACACAGCCATTTTTCCTTACAAAGGAATTCACGGGAAGAGGAGGGAAACATGTACCTCTCAGTAAGACCCTTGACGGTTGCGAGAGGATACTATCAGGAAAAATGGACGATATATCGGAAAATGCATTTTTTATGATCGGAGATATTGAGGAGATACGGTGAGTAATTCGTCTTTTAAATTACATATTGTAACTCCTACAAATATCACGGAAAAAGAGATAACCTATATCAGATTGAAAGATGAGACAGGCTTTTTTGGTATTTTAAAGGGGCACACGAATTTCTTAACCGTCCTCGTACCCTCTCTTTGTTATTACACAGACGTAAATGGCAAGGAAGTTTTTCTTGCAGTTGATGAAGGAATATTGAGCGTAAGGGAAGGAATAGTGACTATCACATCAAAAGAGGTATTTGAAAGCGACAACGCTGAAAAACTTGCAGAAATAATTGAAACCACTCTTACGAAAAGGGATGAATCAGAGATAGCTTTTCGCGGAATGTTTGAGGGAATCGAAAGGTCATTTATGGAAAAGACCATAAAATTAGTTAAAGGAAGCGCTTAATGGAAAATAAAAAATTCTCCAAAGATATTGAGAAATCTGCGAAAGAACTACTGAGTGCCCGAAAGGAGAAATCGAACTTCTGGCGCTATGCTAATGTCCTTGGTGTTGGCGGATGGGTTTTCGTTATTCCGGTAGTTGGAGGGGCTTATCTTGGGAGGTATCTGGACAAAAAAATGCACGGGGAAGGCATTTCGTGGACGATAACGCTTCTTATGATTGGCATAGCCGTTGGTGTTTATAATGTCTGGTATTTGTTCGTCAGGAAACATCAGCAATGAAAATATTTAATGTTTTTCCGGAAACAATTTTTTCAATCGGTCCCGTTCACATCACAGACACCGTTATTACTACATGGTTTGTCATGGTTGCCATAATAACAATTTGCTATCTTGCAACGCGGAAACTCTCCGTAAAGCCTTCTTTTTTCCAGGAGATTTTAGAAGCTATCTTTGAGGCCATGGAAAAAACAATAAAGGATATCCTGCCTTTGGATCCGTGGCTGGTTGTTCCTATGCTGGGCACCCTTTGGATACTTATTGGTTTCTCCAATCTGGCTGGTCTGATACCGGGATTGAAGACCCCCACCGCTGACCTCAATACAACCCTTGCATTTGCGTTAATATCTTTTTCCATGACTCACGTTATTGGTATTGCAACACAAGGTTTGAAAGGATATCTTGTGCACTATAAAGAACCAACGTGGCTCTTGCTTCCTTTTCACCTTATAGCGGAGGTTACAAGGACGGCTGCGCTTGCCGTAAGGCTTTTTGGAAATATGTTAAGCGGTGATATGATTGCCATAATACTTCTCGGTATCGTTGGATTGCTGGTGCCGATCCCGTTTAGCTTACTCCACATCATTATTGGTATTATACAGGCATATATATTTGGTATTTTAACCCTTGTATTTATAGCTGGTGGCATTAAAACGAAATCTTAATAGGAGGCTTATATGGACGCTAAAACCGTAGTTATATCTGTTTCGATACTGGCAGCGGCCCTTGTAATGGCTATCGGTGGTTACGGGCCGGCAAAGGCGCTTGGGAAGGCTCTCACCGAGGCTCTTGACGCGACAGCCAGACAGCCTGAGGCTTCCGACAAGATTATGAGGGCGCTTTTTGTCGGAATGGCGCTTATTGAATCCATTGCCATATACGCATTTGTTATCGCTTTGATTATCCTTTTTGCAAATCCTCTTATCGGGTATATCGTAAAATGAAATTCAATATCTGGACACTTTTATTTCAGATAATCAATTTTGTTATTTTGCTCTATATCCTAAGAAGGATATTATATAAGCCCATACGGGAAATTATTGAAAAACGGAGAGGGCTTATAGCAAAAACTGTCGAGGACGCCGAAAAGACAAAGAAAGAGGCGCTGGAACTTAAGGAAAAAAACCAGGAAGAATTGAATAAGGCAAAGGAACTTCAAAGCCAAATGCTCGAACAGACGAGGGAAGAAGCGCTGAAAGATAGAAATAAGTTGCTGGGTGAGGCTGAGAAAGATGCAGCTAAAATAATCGAAAAAGAAAAAGCCTTGATTGATGCAGAAAAAATGAGGATAGAATCGGAACTGAAAAATAAGACCCTTGAGATGGTCTCAGTTTTTGCTTCAAATCTTTTAAAAGACATTTCAGACGAAGAGCTTCACAATGCCATATTGAGAAAGTTCTTGAAGGAGACCGGGAAATTTGTTTCTGATATTTCCAAAATAAAAGAAAAAGAGGAAACAGTAAACATAGACCTCGTTACCGCATATCCATTACCTATGGTTGATGTAAAAACATTTCAAGAAACACTTGCATCACACCTTGCAAAAAAAGTGAAAATGAATACGACCATTGATAAGACTCTTATCGCCGGAGTAAGGATAAAGGCCTACGATATGATTTACGATTCCTCACTGGCAGGCCAGGTAAATGCACTTGCTTCGCAGCTCAAAGAAACCAAGTAAATGGAAAAAGAACTAACGGCTTTTTTTGAAAAAGTAAAAGAAAAAGTCAAAACCAGCAGATTCTCTATCGGGGTTACTGAAGAGGGAAAGGTACTATCCGTAGGAGATGGTATTGTACATATTGTTGGTTTAAGAGATGCAGAACTCTACGAACTTATACTGTTTGAAAGTGGCGATGAGGGGATAGTATTTGATCTCGGTGTTGATCGTATAGCAGTAGTGCTGCTTACCGAGCGCAATGGGATACGGGCCGGTGATACAGCGTACAAAACTGATAGGATTGCCTCGGTAAATACAACTGAAGGGCTTTTAGGAAGGATGCTGGACGCCCTCGGCAATCCCATTGATAATGGGCCGGAACTGAAAGAATCTCTATCCTATCCGGTAGAACGAGATGCCCCTTCTTTACTGCAAAGAGACTTTATTACCGAACCTCTTTATACGGGTATTAAAGTCATTGACTCTATGCTTGCCATAGGTAAGGGACAACGAGAATTGATTATCGGAGATCCCTCAACAGGAAAGTCATCCATTGCTATTGATACCATCATCAATCAAAAAAACTCCCGTGTAATTTCTATTTATGTAGTCATTGGACAGAAAAAGTCTCACGTATTAAAAATCATTGAAGAAATAAAAAAATACGGTGATTTCTCGAGGACCATATTCGTAATTGCTGATGCTTCAAACTCTCTAGGACTCCAATTTATTGCACCTTACAGCGCCACAGCCATAGCCGAGTATTTCCTCGATAAGGGGAACGATGTTTTAATTATCTATGATGATCTTACGAAACATGCCGATGCGTATCGTTCACTAAGCCTTTTATTGAAGAGACCGCCAGGCAGAGAGGCATATCCGGGAGATATATTCTTTATTCACTCAAGACTACTCGAAAGGTCTGCGAAACTTAATCAAAAAAACGGTGGAGGTTCCATCACGGCTCTCCCGATAGTGGAAACACAACAGGGCAGGATATCATCTTATATTCCCACAAATCTTATCTCGATAACGGACGGACAAATATATTTAGATACTTTACTATTTAACAAAGGTATTCGCCCTGCTGTAGATGTGAGCAAATCGGTATCAAGAATAGGGGGAAAAGCCCAGGTGGAAGCAATGAAAGCCGTTGCCGAGAGACTAAAAATAGATTATTCAAGATTCATTGAAGTGGAAGTATTTACGAAATTCGGGGCACATTTAGAAGAAGAGACTGCAAAACTCATCAGACGCGGGGAACGGTTAAAGGAAATCCTCAAACAGCCACAATTCCTTCCTTTCACCCTTGAAAATGAGGTCTTAAGCTTCATAATTTTAGAATCGGGAATACTTGACAACATAACAATTGCATCGGTAGGAAAATCGTGCAGTGAAATAATTAGAAAGATAAAGTCTGCATTCCCAGGAATTATAAATCGTATTATTCAGGATGGATTGATTGGGAAAACAGACTTAGGAACATTAAAAGATTTTATCGCAAAGGAAAGGGTATAGATGTGCTTTCTTCTTTAGATATCGAAAAAAAAATAAAGGCCTTATATACCATAGAAGACATAGTCGGTGCTATGAAAGCATATGCGGGAGTCACGATAAGAAGGACCGAAGATCTCGTACAGAACATAAGAGCATATGAAAATAATTTGCTCTTGGCTATGGCCGATATTATAACGCATTATCCAGGAATATCATTGAAGGAACAAAATAAAGGGAAAAGAATTCTCGCAGCCTTTGGATCCTCACAGGGATTATGCGGTTCTTTTAATGAAAAAATGGTTGATG
>JAGWZR010000064.1 GCA_018968795.1 Planctomycetota bacterium
CAATGTGGCTTGCCAAAGAAAATAGCGTTGGAATTATTTCAACCGTTTATTATCCGACGATTAAAAGAGTTGGGTCTTGCTGATACCATTAAAAGCGCAAAAAAAATGCTAGGTCGCAAGGAGAAAGAGGTATGGGATATTCTTGAAGAAATAGTCAAGAAGCATCCGGTGTTGCTTAATAGAGCACCAACCTTGCATAGAATGGGTATTCAGGCCTTCGAACCAGTCCTTGTAGAGGGGAACGCCATTAAATTGCATCCTTTGGTTTGCCGTGGTTTTAATGCCGATTTTGATGGCGACCAGATGGCTGTCCATCTTCCACTTTCAATCGAAGCGCAGGCTGAAGCTATTACTCTAATGCTATCTACCAATAATATTTTTTCACCGGCTTCAGGTGAACCGATTATCACTCCAACTCAAGATATTGTTTTGGGATGTTCTTATCTCACGACGGTTTTGCAAGAAGAGTCGGAGAAAAAGCCTAAAAAATTTAGTGGATCGGAAGAGGTTATCTATGCGTTAGCCGTGAAGAGGGTGCGTTTGCATACAAAAATTGAAGTACGATTAAAACAAACGAAAATCATAAAAGATAAGCTCGGTACTACAGAAGAACTGAAAAATGGTTTATGTAAAACAACAGTAGGGCGCGTTGTTTTCAATACTATATTACCTGATGGAATGCCTTTCTATAATTATACATTAGATTTAAAAGGTATTAGCAGGATAATTCATGATTGCTATAAATTACTGGGCAGGGGGAAAACAATTGTTTTGTTGGATGATATTAAAGAAACGGGTTTCAAAGCATGCACGAAGGCAGGCCTTTCATTTGCGATAACAGATATAAAGATGCCAGCGAAGAAGAAAGAAATTATTGGAAAAACAGAAGAAGAAATAGAAAAAATACAGAAATTATATCGAAAGGGTGTAATCACGGAAGGTGAGAGGTACAATCAGATTATAGATATGTGGACTTATGCTGGTGAAAGAGTTGCGGAAGAAATGCTGAATGAACTTAAAACTGACGTAAGGGATGGGAAACCCTATCTGAATCCTGTGTACCTAATGTCGGCGTCTGGTGCAAGAGGGAGTTCTCAGCAGTTAAGGCAGCTTGCAGGTATGCGTGGTTTGATGGCGAAACCTTCGGGTAAGATTATTGAAACTCCAATAAAGGCTAATTTTAGAGAAGGATTAGGGGTGCTGGAATATTTCAGTTCCACTCACGGCGCCAGAAAAGGATTGGCTGATACTGCTTTGAAAACTGCCGATTCTGGCTACATGACGAGAAAACTAGCGGATGTTGCTCAAAATGTAGTTGTTACTGCTGAAGATTGTGGTACGAAAAATGGCATTACCAAAAGTGTGGTTTATCGTGGTGAAAAAGTTGAGGTGCCATTAAGCAAAGTAATAATGGGGCGAGTTGCAAGAAACAATATTGTAGACTTGGTAAAAGATGAAATAATTGTTCGAGAAAATGAATTAATTACAGAAGAAAAGGCAAAGAGGATAGAGTCTCTAGGGTATGAAAAAATTAAAGTTCGCTCACCGCTAACTTGTGAAATGTCATTGGGGCTTTGTGTTAAGTGTTATGGAATGGATTTGTCAAGAGGGCAATTTGTAGAAGAAGGTATGGCAGTTGGAATTATTGCAGCACAATCAATTGGTGAGCCAGGTACGCAGCTAACAATGAAAACATTCCATATCGGTGGCACCGCGACTCGTTCAGTAGAGGAATCAGAAATAAAAGCAAAAAGGGCAGGGGTTGTAAAATATAGCAATTTAAACGTGGTGAAGAATCCGCAAGGGAAAAATGTTGCCATTAATGCGAATGGTGAAATCTTGCTTATGGATTCCAAAGAGAGACAAATTGATAAACATACCGTAGTTCTTGGAGCTGAAATATTAGTAAAAGAAAGCGCTAGCGTTGTTGCCCATCAGGTGCTATGCAGATGGGATCCCCATATGATTCCAATATTGACAGAAATGTCTGGTAAAATACGTTTTGAAGATATTGTGATTGGTAAGACAATGAGACAGGAATTTGATGCTTCAACTGGAGTTAAGCGGAAAGTGATTATGGAACATAAAGGGGATTTACATCCACAGGTTATTATTGAAGACAACACGGGTAAAATCTTAGGATTATATCCGATTCCGGAAAAAGCACATATCGAAGTGGAAGAAGGAGAAGCGGTTTCAGCCGGCACTTTGCTTGCGAAAACACCAAGAGAAATTTCCAGAACCGAAGATATTACCGGTGGTTTACCAAGGGTAGCTGAAATTGTTGAGGCAAGAAAACCTAAAGATCCTGCGGTAATAAGCGAGATAGATGGAATTGTCGAGGTGGGTGAAAAACGCAGAGGGAAGCGAACGATATTGGTAAAAAGCGAGACCGGTATGGAACTGGAGCATTTGGTACCGAGAGGAAAGCATTTGAAAGTACATAGAGGTGATCGTATTAAGGCAGGTAGTCCGCTTGTAGAAGGTCCTCTCATATTACAAGATATTTTAAGAATAAGCGGTGAAGAGGAACTTCAAACATACATGTTGAAAGAGGTTCAAAACGTTTATCGCTCTCAAAATGTTCCAATAGATGATAAGCATATTGAGATAATTATTGCTCAGATGCTGAGAAAAATAAAAGTCGATGATGTAGGTGATACAAGTTTTTTGCCAGGGCAAATTATGGATAAATTTAAATTTAAAGAGGAAAACAAGAAAATAATAGAAAAAGGTGGGAAACCAGCGACGGCAAAACCAATGTTGCTCGGCATAACCAAGGCATCCATACAATCTGACAGCTTTATATCCGCAGCTTCATTCCAGGAAACTACAAAAGTTTTGACCAGAGCAGCGCTTGAAGGTAAGACCGATAGATTGGTTGGATTAAAGGAAAACGTTATCCTTGGACATCTGGTTCCTGCAGGGACAGGGTATAAGTCCTATTGTACGCTTTCTGCGATACCAACCGAAGCTGCTCTTCAAAGAGAAACAGAAAAACATGAAGATAGAGAACTTGTTACATCAACCCCATAGAGGTATTGGAAAATATGCCAACAATAAATCAATTAATTCGAAAAGGTAGAACGGGAGCTAAAAATAAAAGTAAGAGCCCAGACTTAGAAAAATGTTCTCACAAGAAGGGCGTTTGCCTTCAAGTTATGACTAGGACACCAAAAAAACCTAACTCTGCCTTGCGGAAGGTTGCCAGGGTAAGGTTGTCCAATGGCAGGGAAATAACCGCTTATATTCCGGGTGAAGGCCATAATTTACAGGAACATTCTATTGTGTTGGTGAGGGGAGGTCGTGTAAGAGATCTTCCTGGTATTAAATATCATATCATTCGTGGAACGTTGGATTGCGCGGGTGTTGATGGAAGAAGACGCTCTCGGTCTAAGTATGGGACAAAGACTCCCAAATAAGGTTTAAAAGGAGAATATAGTTATGGCACTGGCGTACAGGAGTACAGAGGTGTTTCTACAACCAGATATAAAATATAAGAGTAATCTGGTATCGAAGTTTATTAATAGTCTTATGCGAAAGGGTAAAAAAAGCGTTGCTGAAAAGGTGTTTTACGAAGCAATGGGAGTTGTAGAAAAAAAGATAGCCGATATTGATCCTTTGGAAATATTTGAAACCGCAGTGAATAATGTGAAACCACTGGTAGAGGTGCGGTCAAAACGTGTAGGTGGTGCGACATATCAAGTACCTATAGAAGTACCAAAAAAAAGGCAGGTATCTTTGGCATTCCGATGGATAGTAGATGCAGCAAAAGGGAAAAAAGGGCGTCCAATGTTCCAGCGATTGGCCGATGAATTAACAGATGCATATAAAAAACAGGGTGCAGCCATAACTCAGCGCGAAAACACACATAAGATGGCTGAGGCTAATAAGGCGTTTGCCCACTTTGCATGGTCAAAATTTTAGTATAGGAAGTTTAGTGGGTATGAATATTGAAAAAACGAGAAATTTTGGTATTGCAGCACACATTGATGCTGGTAAGACAACGACTTCGGAGCGGATCCTTTATTACACGGGTAAGTCTTATAAAATGGGTGAGGTCCATGATGGTACTGCTGTAATGGATTGGATGGAAGAAGAACAAAAACGTGGAATTACCATCACTGCGGCTGCAACAACTTGCTCTTGGAATGATTACCAATTTAATTTGATTGATACGCCAGGCCATGTTGATTTTACTATAGAGGTAGAACGATCACTGCGTGTCCTGGACGGGGCTATCTGTGTATTCTGTGGTGTAGGTGGTGTTGAGGCACAATCTGAAACGGTGTGGCGCCAAGCTGATAGATACGGTGTGCCTAGGATATGCTTTGTAAATAAGATGGATCGTGTAGGTGCGGATTTCATGAAGGTCGTTGGCGAGATTAATGAACGCCTAGGGATAAAGGCTATTCCTATTCAAATACCTTTAGGGAAAGAACAGGGATTTAAAGGTGTTGTTGACCTGGTAAATATGAATGCCGTAGTCTATTCAGATGATATTGATAAATTGGGAGTTAATTTTTCAGTTGAAGAAATCCCAGTTGAGTATAGAAAAGATGCAGAAATGCAGCGTGAAAAGATGATTGAGGGGCTTGCTGAGCAGGTTGATTTGCTGACGGAAAAATTTCTAAACGGTGAAACCATAACGAATGATGAAATAAAAAAGGCCATCAGGGAAGGCACAATTAATTTAAAACTGGTACCCGTGATGTGTGGTTCTGCATTCAAGAAAAAAGGAGTTCAACCGCTTCTTGATGCTGTATGTGATTACTTGCCTTCCCCGATCGATAGAAAATCAATTGTTGGTACAAACCCCTATACAGATGAAGAAATATCAAGAAAACCGCTTCCCACAGAACCATTCGGTGCCTTAGCTTTCAAAATTGCATCTGATAAACACGGCGATCTAACATTTATAAGGGTTTATTCTGGGAAAATAACTTCTGGTACAAGGGTAATAAACTCTGGGAAAGATAAAAAAGAATTAATTAGTCGTATTTATAAAATGCACGCAAACACCAGAGAACAAATCGACGAACTTGCTGCTGGTGATATAGGAGCTGTAATCGGTCTGAAATATACCGTAACGGGGGACACATTATGCGATTCAGACCATCCTATTGTTTTTGAGAAGATGGAATTCCCTGAAACAGTAATATCGATGGCAATAGAGCCAAAGACAGATGCAGAAAAAGAAAAACTAGGAGTGGCTTTGTCAAAATTGGCAAAAGAAGACCCTACATTCAAAGTTCATTTGGATAACGAGACTGGACAGATGATTATCTCTGGTATGGGTGAGTTGCATTTGGAAGTAATTAAAAATAGGATGTTGAGTGAATACAAAGTAGATGCCAATGTAGGGGCTCCAAAGGTGTCTTACAGAGAAACTATTGGTAAAAAGGTTGAGGTTGAAGGTAAATTTATTCAACAGACAGGTGGTCACGGCCAATTTGGACATGTGTGGATTACATTGGAACCATTTAAGGGCGAGGAACCTGTAACTTTCGTTGACGACATCAAGGGTGGAAAGATTCCCAAACAGTATATAAGATCTGTAGAAAAAGGGATCAGAGAGACCGCTACAACTGGTGTAGCTGGTGGATACCCACTTATAGACATAAAAGTTACGTTAACAGATGGTTCAACGCATCCCGTAGATTCTTCTGATTTGGCTTTTTATACTGCTGCAAGTATTGCTTTACGAAAAGGTGTGGAAATGGCAAAGTCAATATTATTAGAGCCAATAATGTCCATAGAAATTGCTGTTCCTGAGCAGTATATGGGTGATGTAATTAGCGAAATTCATAGCCGCAGGGCGAATATCCTCGAAATGGGGACAAGGGGCGGTGTTAGAATTATCAAAGGTGATGTACCTCTTGCGGAGATGTTTGGGTACTCTACAGTATTACGATCAATTACGCAGGGTAGAGGAACTTATACGATGGAACCGTTGGAATACAGACCAGCGCCTGCGAAAGTGTTCAGCAGTGTTGCATAGTATAATTTCCAAAATAATTGGAGGTTTGGACGATGGGAAAAGAGGTATTTAAGCGGACGAAGCCGCATGTGAACGTAGGGACGATAGGGCATGTGGATCATGGGAAGACGACGTTAACGTCGGTGATAACGCATGTATTGGCGAAGCAGGGGTTGGCGAAAGAGAGGCCATACGATACGATAGACAAGGCGCCGGAGGAGAGGGAGCGGGGGATAACGATAGCGATATCCCATGTGGAGTACGAAACGCAGAAGAGGCATTATGCGCATGTGGATTGTCCAGGGCATGCGGATTACGTGAAGAACATGATAACGGGAGCGGCGCAGATGGACGGGGCGATATTGGTGGTGAGTGCGCCGGATGGTCCGATGCCGCAGACGAGAGAGCATATCCTGTTGGCACGGCAGGTGGGAGTGCCGAAGATAGTAGTGTTTATGAACAAAGTGGACATGTTGGAGGACGCGGAGTTGCTTGATTTGGTTGAGCTGGAAGTAAGGGAATTATTGAGCAAGTACAATTTTCCTGGAGATGAGATACCGGTGATCAGGGGTTCGGCGCTGAAGGCGAATGAGTGCGGGTGTGGGGCTGCAACGTGTGTGAATTGTGGGCCGATATTGAAGTTGATGGATGCGGTGGACACGTATATGCCTAATCCGGTGAGGGAGATAGATAAGCCGTTTTTGATGTCGATAGAGGATGTGTTTAGTATAAAGGGAAGGGGTACGGTAGCAACGGGGAGGGTGGAGCGAGGCAGGGTGAAGGTGGGAGACGAAATAGACATAGTTGGAATCAAGCCTGATATAAAGAAATCTGTGGTGACAGGGGTGGAGATGTTTAATAAGACGTTGGATGAGGGTCAGGCGGGAGATAACCTGGGTGTATTGTTAAGGGGTGTAGAGAAAGAGGATTTGGAGAGGGGGCAGGTATTGGCGAAGCCCGGGAGTATAACGCCGCATAAGAAGTATGAGGCGGAGGCTTATATATTAACGAAGGAGGAGGGTGGGAGGCATACGCCGTTTTTTAATGGGTATAGGCCGCAGTTTTATTTTAGGACGACGGATGTGACGGGTGTAGTGAGTTTGACGGGTGGGGCGGAGATGGTGATGCCTGGGGACAATGTGAAGGTAGTGGTGGAGTTGTTGACGGCGGTGGCAATGGATGAGGGGTTGAGATTTGCAATTCGAGAAGGTGGAAAAACTGTCGGCGCTGGCGTCGTTACTAAAATTATTGCATAAATATACTCGGGAATGATCGTATGCGTGAATATATAAGTCTGGTATGTAAAGAGTGTTCTAATAGAAATTATAGAACGCCCAAGAAAACTCAACAAACGGAAAAGTTAGAGCTTAATAAGTTTTGTAAGTGTTGCAGGAAGCATACGGCTCATAAAGAGTACAAAAAATAGTTTAGCATTTACGTTTAATGTTAATATTTTAGTTTTGGTATTAAAATAAAGGTCTGTAGCTCTAATTGGTAGAGCACCGGACTCCAAATCCGGCTGTTGGGGGTTCGAGTCCCTCCAGACCTGCCATATATAAAGAGATATTTGGGATGTCATTTTTTGGGGTTTATAGAAAAGGACAAGGGGTATATAGCAGGATTGTTGTAGGGATAGCGTTGGGTATCCTTGCTTTGTTTGCCTCTATTTCTTTGTACAATGCATTAATAGACTTACCAAATATTGGTGATAATACTAGGATTCCCCTGGTTGATATTGGTTTGTCGTGGGGATTGATAAGCGGTTTTGCACTTTTTATTTTTTTGGGGTTTTTAATCTGTATTTTTGTTATTGGTCTTGAAACACGGATTGGACCAGTAGATAATGGCGGTAAAAAGACGGTCGAATTTTTGATTGAGACCCAGGGGGAACTTCAAAAGGTTTCTTGGCCAACAAGGTATGAGATAGTTGGTTCAACAGCAGTTGTAATTGTGTCGGTTATTGTAATAGGGATATTTATATTGGGTGTTGATTGGTTTGTATCTAGGATTATGGGATATATCGGCGTGCTTTAAGGATTGCAGAGAATATGGATGGAAAAGATGGCTAGTCCTCCTTTACACACTAAAACGGAATTTAAAAGACTCCCCAGAACTATCAACTCTTTAAAAATTCCTTCCGAATAGTTAAAAAAGTTCAGCGAATTTATGTTTATTGCTGGGATGGATATTTTTGAGATTTTTTCTACGGGTTTAGACTAATGCCTAAACAATGGTTTGTTTTGCGTGTTCAGAGCAACAGAGAGGATAAGGTTAAGGATAGTTTGTTAGAGCGTATTAAGGCACGTGGTTTAGAGAAATTGGTTTCCAATATTTTGGTTCCTAGCGAAAAAGTTTCTGAAGTAAAAGGTGGTAGAAAAAAAGTAGTAGAAAGGAAAATATATCCAGGGTATATGATGGCTGAGGTTGAAGTTGACGAACACGGGCAGATACCTAAAGAAGTTTGGTTTTTAATCCGCGAGACATCTGGCGCTGGAGATTTTATTGGTGGACAAAATAAACCCGTGCCTATGGCGAGTTACGAGGTGGAAAAGTTGTTGTCGGATATAGAGCACAAAGAAGAAAAACCTCGTGCGAAAATTGAATTTCATGAAAATGAGCGGGTGCGAGTCAAGGAAGGCCCATTTGAAAATTACGATGGAATTATTGAAGAAGTGTTACCTGCAAGCGGTCGTGTAAAAGTTATGCTTACCGTGTTTGGCAGGGCAACGCCTGTTGAATTGGAATACTGGCAGGTTGAGGCAATTTGATAGTAGGAGTGTAAAATGGCAAAAGAGGTTTTGGCAAAAATTAAACTGCAGTGTCCTGGCGGACAAGCAACGCCTGCACCACCAGTGGGGCCAGCGCTTGGTCAACGTGGTGTGAATATAGGACAGTTTGTTAAACAATTTAATGACAAAACAAAGGATTTGCAAGGTATTTTAACACCTGTGGAGATAACAGTTTTTAAAGATAAATCGTTTACATTTATTATAAAGTCACCGCCTGCCTCTGTGTTATTGAAGCAATTAGCGGGTATTGCTAAAGGTTCTTCGGAACCAAATAAACAAAAGGTTGGTCAGGTGACTAAACAGCAATTGAAAGAAATTGCAAGTAAAAAACTTGCGGATTTGAATGCTGGAAATTTGGATGCTGCTATTAAAGTAATAGAAGGAACTGCCCGTACTATGGGAATTAAAGTAGTAGACTGAACTGTATAGGGTTTTCTGGTT
>JAGWZR010000065.1 GCA_018968795.1 Planctomycetota bacterium
CATGGCAATGTATAAAGTAACCCGTGATTATTAATTTTTATGCCCACCACATTGGCTCTCAGAGGAGGTACGAAGCTTGCCGAAGGAAGATATGGTTCTTTCCGAATATTTGTAGGATCTAAACCCAGAAGAAAATGGGTCATTACGGTATTTCCTGCACAAACCACAGCGTTAACATCGTGAATACTCAATTGATTTCTTTTAATAAGTGTGGATATCAGATGATTAACATCTTCAATCAGCGCCTCTTGCATAATTTCCATTGCATCGTGCTGCACGGCATAAATAATCCGCTGTATGTAGTCGTCTCCATATTTGATTTGAGAGTTATAGGTAGCTTCAATGTCAATAGTCTTCGCATTAGAAAGGTTAAGGAGATGAGCTACTACTGTGGTAGTGCCTACATCCACTGCAATGCCATAATTATTTGCACTGACATCCCCTGATTGTACTTCCAGAATTTCAACCGAAGAACACCGATACCCAAGAGTCACAGTCACCTTCCAGTTACTTTTTCTCAACAGGGCAGGCAAATATTTTAAAACGGTAAAATTTGTCGTCAGCTTTTCTAGCGGGATATTGGTCTTAACCATTACGCCTTGGCAAAGTCTTTCATAATCTGCCATACTATCATCCAGGCTAGGCGGGGATAATTCCAGATATATCTTGCCAACCAATGGATTTTGTTTAAACTGTTCTATTCCAGAAGTAGCAGCTGCTAGGGAACCTGGAAATTGTGGATAATCACTAACAAGGATTTGACTTTTATCCAATCGCGATTCTTCGGGTATTAAAACCTCCAGATCACCCATCACTTTCGTCTTACAAGCCAGGACATATCTTTTTCTAGCTTCAGTTTCTGTAATGTGAGTGGTAGGCATACTGTCCACTCTGCCGCTACTCAGGATTACTTTACATTTACCGCAGGTGCCATCGCCGCCACACAAGGCATTGATAAATAAATCACCCTTGTAAGACGCATCCAGGATGGTTTTACCTTTTTCGATTTCTACAATGGTATCGCCAGGAAGAAAGTGTATTTTATAACGTGAATTTTCCATTATCATTACGGTTCAAAAGGATGGCCGCTGAAAGTTTGCTTGTCTAAGCCCGCCATACAGTTTTCAGATAAGAAGGAAGCCCTGACGCCTCTCTGGGCCCTACCAGTATCTCCCAGCCAAGGGTCTCTTGTAACTTCCCAGACATCACGGCCACAAGGCCTGGAATAATTAGCTTTTTATGTTTTACTTTCGTTTCCACCTTTGCGTCTGCCATAGCCTTAGCCACAGCCTTATCATTCAGCTTATCGCCAGAATACGCCGTCAGTACTGAAGTCCCACCGGTATCCACTGACAATATAAATGCGGGAATACGACTCGCCTCGACTTCCCCCTCAACGGTATAATAGGTAAGCGAAAAGTTCGTTGTAAATAAAACTGGTGAATCTTCTTTGGCGTCTCCTACCGCATACAATCGCGGTTCTACTTGAATAGGCTTTTGTGGATCGGTAAATAGATTTGTCCTGGCAGTAAGCAATGGCATAATTGCCCAGGGCTCACAAACATTGACCGCAACAATGCCTGCGTATTTGACGAGATAGGTAGATGCCAGCGAAATTTCATGGAATGGGTCATCATCGCAAACAAAGGTAATCATGGGAAATCCAAGTGTGCGGAAATTTTTCTTTAATGCCGCACGTCTTACCTTGGTAAGTTTCTGAAGCACCTCTTTCGGATTGTTACCGCTCACATCCAACACAATCTCTTCAACGCCTGCTTTCTTTGCCCGTTCAGTCAAATCGGCGAGTTCCTCAAGTGTCTGGGCAGTCACGGTCATCGGACAGTTCTTTTCCTTCGCTAGTGCGGCCATAGACTCACAATTTCCTGAATTTGCGCCATGAATTAGAGGTCTCTTTTCAGCACAGGCAGACAAGGCTGCTTTCATGTTTTCAACCGATGCACTACTCAAAATGATACTCAGATGAGAACCGCTACTAACCTTTTTCGCCGCTTCAGTAAATTTTTGCGCATTATTACTCTTATTAATAATTGCGATCAAATCAATCTCAATCTCTGTGCCTACACGGCTAATCTTCAGGCTATTAATCCTTTTTAAACGCTCATTAAAATCAGCATCGTTCAAATCATCATGAATAGTGACTGCCACACCTGTAGGATGATAAAATTTCTCTTCATGCCTGAATAATACATTTTCTTCGCCTACCTCTACTTTTTTGGCACCAGTACCGACAGTTACCAGTTTAATCGGCGGCGCAGAAGCAGCCCCCAAAACTTTCTTAGCCTCTTCGCTCACATCAGGACAATCTGACAGGTTTGCCTTTTTTTGGGCTAGTTGCATGGCAAATGCGAGACATGTTGGCCGCCCACATTTTTTACAATTTGTTTTGGGAAGTAGTTTGTAAATGTCCAGTCCAGTTAATGCCATTCTTTACTATCCTTTCGCATAAATAAACTTGCACAGCATCAAATGAAAAGCCACCCGTTCATTTTTCTCTATGAGAAAGGAGAAAAGGGTGGCCATAAAACACAAGGAATTCCAATTGATATTGGGCAATTACCATAAAAATTATACTTTTAACTCATCACTCGTTCGTATGATTTTATTTACCAGTCCATACTTGATAGCTTCTTCAGCAGACATCCAGAAGTTTCTTTTGGTATCCGATTCCACTTTTTCCACGGCCTGCCCAGTCTCTCCTGAAATCAACCGATTAATCTTTTCTCGGCATTTAAGTATTTCATTCGCTTCAATCTGAATATCGGAGGCAGTCCCATGAATACCCGTGGAAGGCTGATGAATAAGGATACGTGCGCTTGGTAAGCTAAATCGATTTTCTTTTTTTGCCCCCAACAGAATAATCACGGCAGCGCTAGCTACAACTCCCGCGCATATGGCCTTTATTTTGGGTTTGACAAATCGCATCATATCATAAATTGCAAAACCCGCATCGGCATCACCGCCGGGAGAATTGACAAACATCTTGATGTCGTCATTATTCTCTGCCTCAAGAAGTACGAGTTGCGTCATGATCTGCTGTGCCATTTTTTTATTCACTTCATCTGTCACCATAATCGTGCGAGTTTTTAGCAACTTCGCAACGAAATCGCCACCTCGCTGCTTTTCCTTTTCTTCATTAGCATCTTCATCCTTATTACTTAAAACTTGTCCCTTTCTCAGAAAGGGGAATGGCATATCAAAGATCATGAATGGACTCCAAAATTAAAAATATTTATGTACTTAGAAATTTTCGAAGCTCAAAAGGAGTTTTACTACGGCAATTGAAACCTGCCTGCTGCAATACCCGGAACTGTAATATCTTCATCTAAAGACTCTCACCTTAAAGGCATATCCGTTTAATCGCAATTTAACCTCTTTCAGTTGTTCGTTTGTGGCATTTTTAAGAATTTTAAACGGTTCGCCGGAAAGCCGATTATTCGCCCATCAGTAAGTTCTATAAATACTATTCTACCTTCTACCCACACTCTGGTAGCGGTTGGCTCCACCTCGACTTCTTTACTTACCACTATGGAACTCATAATATTTCTCTTCCAAAAATTTTTGATGTTCAAAAACCAACTTCTCTATATCCCTTGTTATTTTGGTATAATCTGCTTTTAGAACATTGGCGCTAAAGCCAGCGCTGGATGGTTGACCTTCTGCATGTATGCCAAAACTTCCTCTTCGGTCTGTGCGACAGTTTCATCGGCTATCTTATTGAGAAAATCCTCCAGACCCAGTTCTGCAGCAGTCTTAACAAGGGTTTCTTCTAACTCCTCCTTCAATGTCTTAGGCATCCACACAACACGGGCAAGTCCACCATCGGCAGAAATAAACTTCCTACTTCCCAGATAAAACTTACTATGCCCCATAAATCCAGGGGTTTGCAACCCTCCCCCAACCGTTCCAGCCAGCGTAGAAAACTTCATACCGCAAGGGGTCATTTCGGTAAAGTCGCGGTCTACCACCATGATACCGTTGGTCATAGGCAACATGGCTGAAATACATTCAAAGCACCCACAGCTCGTCATTGGGTCAGTCATAATGCTATATAAACTTACCTTTTCAAGCGATCGATTTGAACCATTGCATATAAATGAATTTGTTCCCTCCCACTGTCCCAATTTCTCGTCTACAACTTTTCCTCTTTCTATCGGTTGGTTTGGTCCTGTGGGGTTAATCTCATAACCTGCCTTTCCGTCAAGCCAGCTAACTGAACCGCATAAACCGGAACGCTCAGGGGTAACGACACAAATGTGGGTAGGCGCAAAACTTTGACAAAGCGTACAACTATAAAACAGATTTACCGAGTCGTCAGTCATACCCTTTAATCGTGCATCGCGGTCCACATATGCGGCACGCACGTCCTTCAAGAGTCTTTCTACATCTTCCTTTTTCGTATACAGGGTCACTTGAACCTTATCTAAAATAGCGCCAAATTCTCCATGGAACTTGGCATGAATAATGCTCCCTATGTGCTTGATCCTGAAACCTGCTTTAAAGGCTTCCTTACTGATACGATGGCGAATCATGTCCCTCTGGCCCATATGAAATAATCCCTGAGCTTCACCTAAAAATCGATGCATTTGTCGTTCAAAAATTGGCTCAAAATCAGACTGCATCTTTCGCCCATATACTTCAACCATGATACCCAGAGACACACCAGGACCGGCTGGAATTGCGTCCAAATCAGGACCTATGACCTTTATTTTACCATCCTCAACCTCATCAATTTCCTTCGTACATACATATTCGAACGCAGGCACGCCAGGACCACCAATTTCAATTTGCATATCCTCTTTTCGGATGCGTTCACCCTCAAAGGCAGGACCATATGCCACGGGGATATCTAACTTATGAATTGATATCTTTAAACCACGCACTTCGACGCACTTGTCAACAATCTTGTCAACAGGTACCCTGGAAACCACATGTTCGTAAGTACAGACACCTGTAGGTAATATTTCAGGAATATCAATGTTGGTAATCGTTGGAAAACCATAGTTAATTGCACCTGCGGCATTCGCATATTGTTCATCGGTAACCTCAGTGCCTAATGCGAGGACAAAGGCAAAAATACGGTTCTTATTATAAAGAAGATTCCTTCTTGCCTCGCCTGCTGGCACGTTTCCAAAAGAAAGGGCCGCCCTATTAGCAAAACCTAGAGAGTATACGGCTGCAGATGTCTCTTTGCCAAAGGGTACTAGCCTTGTATCCCATCCCATTTGCACGCCCTTTTCAGCGAGTTGTTCAGCAAAAGAAACGCCCAGGTTATCAGATTGTATAAACACATAAAGATTCTTCTGTTGAAGTTCTCTGGCAATCCTAACAGCTGTATCTGCATCAGGCGCACAACCAACAATGGCAGCAAATCCAGGCGCAGTGCCGTCCACAAACTCAATACCGCGTTCGCGCATGATAACGTCGTCTGCAGCGCCCAACCATATCCCATCGACAGGATGAGGTCCAATTAAATACTTACAGGCCTCATATACCTCCTCAGCAAAGAGCGTAGCCATCCCTGCATCTAACGTATGTCCCAGGTATGGGACCCAGTGGTGTTCAGCAGGAAGCGGAGGTAGCATACTTCTTGCCAAACCTAACACGTGAACACAATCCTCCAGAGTTTTTACAGGTATACCAGTCATTGAGTAAATAATAGGCAAATAATAGGCTGTATTAGGGAATTCCACTTTGCAATCACGCCCCTTCTGCGCAATTGTCTCGGATAGCTTTTTATCAGCCTTATCTACAATTTGATATGCACCGCGGATTGCGGCGGAACAGATAATCTTCGACATAAAAAATTACCCCTTTAAATCTTTTTTTATTAATGATGTTCCGGAACAGGTTTACACTCCCTTTCCAATGCCCTTCTTTCAGCCATGTCGTAAAGCTTTCTTTCCTTCTTAACGTTGATGCCCAATGCGTCTCTTTTTTTTTCAATGTGATCCATGAGCATCTTGCCAATCTTCTTTAAATCCCGTTCGAAGTCCCACCTGGCGCCGACCATCTCCTCCATCTCTTTAGTCAACAACCTCTGCATGTCAGGTGCGCCCGCCACAGGCGAATTCATGCCAAAGACAATGTATATACCAGAGGCTACGAAATATTGTCCAATGGCAATTGCCTTTTCACTCATCCACTCCAAGCACGCGCCGGCAACCGGCAAATCGCTTATATCATTCCCCAAACCGCCTTCTTTTGCCATCTCAGAACAAGCTATAAGAATACGACTGTTATCAACACAAGCACCAGAATGTAAAACAGGAGGTATACCCACCGCCTCGCAAACCTCCTTAAGACCTTTACCACACTCATCTTTTAGCTCTGGGAGCATTAACCCGCCAGACGCACATTGTCCTGCCGCGCACCCAGTCGCCACAACTAATACATTGTTAGCTATGAGTTCCCTTACCAGATTTACGTAAGATTCCTCACCTGCGCCCACTCTTGGACTCGTACAGCCAGCGATCCCAACGACGCCCCGAATCCTTCCATTTATTATATTGTCGTTGAGCGGCCTGTAACTTGCCCGGTATCTACCGCCTAACATATATTTAATTGTCTCGTGACTAAAACCGGCAATAAGGTTGGGTTCTGCGCCGCTGGGGATAAACACCTTTTTGTTATCGCGATTTTTATAGTTATCTATAGCCATCATGATAATCTTTTTTGCCGCCTCAAGCGCATTTTCGTCGGTAAACTCAACATGTTCAGCGCCATATATCTTTGCCTTTGATAACGTCGTAACAAGCTTCGTGTGGAAGTGCTTTGCCGTCTCAGCCAGCGCTTGCATTACGCACTGTATGTCAACGACCATTAATTCAACAGCGCCTGTCGCTATAGCACCTTCCTGCATAGTCATATGCCCGGCCATAGGAATACCATGTCTGACAAGCAGCTCATTAGCGGTACAACAAAGACCTGCAATTACAACACCTTTTGCACCCACTGCTTTTGCAGCTTTGTCAACATTTGGATCACTGGAGGCAAGCACAATAGCCTCGGCAAGTTGAGGTTCGTGACCGTGAACAACAATATTCACGTGGTCTTTTTTCATAACACCTAAATTCGATTTCCCCTGTACTGGTTTTGGGGTACCGAACATAATATCCTGCAATTCAGTTGCTATCATGCAACCGCCCCAACCGTCCGCCAATGCCACCCGCATGGCATGTTTGGTAAGATTGCGATAGTCCTGATCGCCACCCATCCCCGTCCGATGCATACTCTCGGTAACCTCACGATCAATTGCCCGCGGGGCAATACCTAATTTCTCCCATATCTTCTGACGTGCCTCAGGCGCTCTTTTAAGGAACAACAAAGTCCCGTAAGGTTTTCCAAACTCCATCAGCGCCATCTCGCCAACTTCTTCGGCAATCTCGTTTATCTTGCGATCCTTCGTCTTTACCCCAAAACACTCCGCAACCATCATAAGTTTATCCACATCTTTAATCCTGTAACCTGGCGCTTCGCCCCTTGCAGTAGCAACCAAAAGATGAGCCGCAGCGCGCGCATGATCGGAGTGACACGCCGTACCTGCGCCATTCATGCGAAGGTAATGCCGAGCCGCAAAGGTATTGGCGTCAGCGCCACAAACGCCTTTCTTTGGCCCTTTCCCGAAGGGGTCGATATTACACGGACCGTAATTACAATGACGACAGCATAGCGCAAGACTCCCATATCCACACTGTGGAAGCTGCGCATGATACCTGTCGTACATAGTCTCTACCTTCATTTCTTTCATTCTGTCAAGCATCACTTGATCTACTGTTTTTTGTTTTTCTTCCATACTCAAATTCTCCATTACTACGTTTTGCGAATACCAGGCCGACTCGCACAAGATTTACAAGCTACACCAAGTATTCATGCTCTCTTAAGGGTAAATGGAACGTTACATTATAATTGCAAATATATTGAAATCAAGGGAAAATACAAACTTTTACCTTGCTTTTAAACAATCTTCCAACCTGTCTCTTATCCCTCTAACTTCCGACAACAACTGGCTATTATCATCATAAGCCGCCCGCCCTTTAATATCTGATTCAAGGACTTTATCGTTATAGGAAATAAACCCAAGTACAGGTATGCCGTTCAATCCCTTCTCTATCAACATCCGATGTCCATCGGAGGCTACCTTGTTGCCAACGGCATAAATTGACTTGAGTCCTATCTCCTCTGCTAGTTTTTTTACCTGAAATGCTGTTTGGATACTTTTTGAACCGGGTTCCACAATTACTATCAGCGCATTTACCGCCTTTACGGTAGAGCGGCCAAGATGCTCGACCCCTGCCTCCATGTCCACAATTACAACTTCGTCCCTTTGGAGGATTAAATAACTGAGCAACGTCCTCAAAAAAGTGCTTTCAGGACACGCGCAGCCTCCCCCGCCCCGCTTAACTGCTCCCAGAACCATGAGCTTTATGCCCTCGTATTCCAGTGAGAGCTTGTCAGGCAAGTCAGAGACCGTAGGATTCAACTGAAAAAACTTTCCATATTCTTCGGAGGTAGCGCCGGTGCGTTCCTTTATCAAATCCTTCATCTGGCTAATCGGCATTATCGCCGACACATTCTTAATACCCAAAGTCGCCGCCAAATTAGACACAGGATCTGCGTCTATCGCTATAACCTTCTTCCCGTATTCCGCAAAAACCTTTGCCAACACAGCCACAAAGGTCGTCTTCCCAACGCCTCCCTTACCGGAAACTGCTATCTTCATAGTGCTATATTATCCCTCTCCTTAGTAGGGCCGCGACGCGGCGCGCCTCTACAGATTACAAATAAGCTCTATTTCAAAGTATAACAAACCATCCATAGACTACCAAGAAAATTTAAGCAAACAACATTCTTTGTCATTGCAAACGTCTTTCGCAAAGCAACCTCTGAGATTGACACTGCCTTCGGCATCGCAATGACTCTATTGGCGCACCTATTTTCTATAGTCAGTTGCTAGCGTCAGTTTGTGGGAGCGCTTTTGTAAATAGAACAAATTATATTACAGAATGGTAGCAGGTAAAAGTGAAACCTCCCCAGCCTAAAGGCTGGGGCTTCTGCCTTCTGGCATAATCTGGCTATGGCTTATCTTGCTCTCGTATATACTTTCTAACAACTTCCTCATTTACCGTTCCAATACTTTCGGCAAAATACCCATCCGC
>JAGWZR010000374.1 GCA_018968795.1 Planctomycetota bacterium
GACACCCTTTACGCCCAGTGATTCCGGGTAATGCTTGGGGCCTCTGTATTACCGCTCCTGCTGGCACAGAGTTAGGAGCCCCTTATTCATCGGGTACCGTCAATAAACTTCGTCCCCGATAAAAGATGTTTACATACCGAAGCACGTCATCCATCACGCGGCGTCGCTCCGTCAGGCTTTCGCCCATTGCGGAATATTCTCGTCTGCAGCCTCCCGTAGGAGTATGGGCCGTGTCGCAGTCCCATCGGTGGGGGTCAGCCTCTCAGCTCCCCTAAACGTCGTAGCCTTGGTAGGCCGTTACCCTACCAACTAGCTGATATTACGCAGGCCGCTCCCGAAGCGAAAAACCTTTACCCTCGCGGGACTATCGGGAATTACCCCTCCTTTCGGAGGGCTATGCCCGACTTCGGGGGACGTACCTACGCGTTACTACCTCGTCTGCCGGTTGCCCTTGCGAGCCCCCTTGACTTGCATGACTTATCCACGCCGCCAGCATTCACCCTGAGCTAGGATCAAACTCTCATTAAGAATAGGCGGAACAAAAGAATTCACACATCTTTCTCCCGCGGCGCTTCGCGCCGCGGGTCTTCACATTTCGAACGTATGTCATTGTCAAACAACAGCGCCAGACGACAAATGAACTCTTCCGAGTCCATTTTCTCGGGCGCACGCCCGCCTTCCCTTTAGATGAGATGCGGTAGGGTCATAGTATAGGAGGGGCAAAAGGAAGTCAACCGTCAAAGCAAGGCCTTGTTGGGGTGTTCAGTTTACCAGGGTGAAAATATGAGGTGAAGCAATGACAAGGACAAAATATACAAAATGATAGAAGTAAATTGTGCAATAACGTAAAAGCTTTCAAGTCTTGAGTCCTTTAGTATTGCGGTTTCCGTAACACTTCTATAACCAATATAACCTGCCGCCAAAAATCCAAAAACATAATTTATTAGCTCCCACCAAAACGGTGAGTGGGTTAGATTGAGCAAATAATACAAACCGAGAGACAGGAATATTCCCCAAATGATGCCAGATACTACTGGCCTTGGATAACCGCCGTAAATAAGATTGTTTCTAAAATAGGTTGAACCATATCCAGAAAATAGTATCAGGAAAGGGATTATGAGCGGTTTCCAAGTAAAATAAGAAATCGTACTCAAAAGCATTAATATCAATGCCACTGCAAGAACTTTAAAAATAACCCTTGGTTTCTCTTCGTTTGTGTCCATATTATCGAGCGTCATTAATGTGTCTGTTTCTTCGATTTGCTTCATACATGGCTTGTAGCGCGGCGTTCTCTCCTTTTGTAATTGTACTCACATCCACTCCAAAAGTTATTCGGCTGACTGTTGCATTTTTTATCTCACTACCGACATTAGCACCCGCCTCCATAAAAGAAAGTACTTTGACTCCTGCCTTTCCATCTGTACTTTCTGTTTCCTCAGCAGACACCGCGACATCAAACTCGATGGTGCGTCTGTTTGGTCTATACGCGAGTGTAATATTTCTTGAAGCCGTTGCGCTTGATTCATCCACTGCCTCCACAGCATCCGCGATTACTTTCTTTACAAATTCTTTCAGTTCCATAGAGAAAGTATACCCCTTCCGCAAGAAATGGGGACAGCCACCATGTAGTAGCAACGGCTCAAGGCAAAACCGGACGGCTCGCCCGGCAGGAAATGGCCCGTTCATTCAATATCCTTATCTTTGCCGACCGCTATTTATAAGGATATTTGAAAGACACTCACATAGGACAGTCCTATGTACTTA
>JAGWZR010000066.1 GCA_018968795.1 Planctomycetota bacterium
TCAATCGTCAATTCCGGATTTACAGGCTCTTCATACGGCGCTGATATGCCGGTAAACTCCTTAACTTCGCCTGCGCGTGCCTTTTTATAAAGACCTTTTGTATCGCGTTGTTCACAAACATCTAAGGGGCATTTCACATATATCTCGATAAATTCCCCTTCTTTCTGCAGTTTCCTGGCATTATCCCTGTCCTGTCTGTAAGGCGATATGAACGCCGTTATGGTTATTATGTTTGCATCGGTAAACAACTTTGCAACCTCACCGATGCGGCGAATATTTTCAGACCGGTCTTCGGGCGAGAAACCAAGATTTTTATTCAGGCCGTGACGTATGTTGTCACCATCGAGTATGTACGCCTGATGCCTGTTCTCAAGGAGTGCGTGCTCAATCTCTACGGCAATGGTTGATTTTCCTGAGCCTGACAGGCCTGTCAGCCATATAGTTACCCCCCTTTGTTTCATCAGTTTTACCCTGTCATTTTTTGTAATCTTGCCGTGATGCCATTTAATATTGGTAGCCTTTTGCACTGTCATGTTATCTCCTTAATTTATATATCAAAAATATTTTAGAAAGTTCGACTGGATGAAAAATGGATTTTAAAATTACAAATATTATAAGAACAATGCTTAAAATGCAACCTTTTTCAGAAACAGATATTTTCCAGCGATAAGTATGCAGGTATGAAAATCCATTTCTTACAATATGATATGAGATGACTGGGATTTTGGGTTTTTCCTTGAAATAGATTCAGTAGATAAAATATAATCATTACAATTGATTTGTTAAATCAGGTTGCCTTTGGCAACTACTTTTATAAAGCTCCCCTCTAGAAAGAGTGGCCGGGGTGTGTAAGTATGCTTTTAACACACCCCTTAATCCCCTCTTTCTAGAGGGGAAATTACATATCTGGTTGAAATTCCTGTACGTTTAATTAAAAAAGTATTTCAGTAAATTGCGGAGGTTGGTTTGTGAAGTGCAAGAGTTCCAGTTTCAAGGTATTCGCGACGGTTATAAAGAAAGGGAGTTGTAATTATTATAAAGAAGGAGACACTTTTCCTTTGACAGGATTTACTCCAAAAGGATTATGCGATAGCGCCTATGCCGTTCTTTCCAGGGACGCGCTTGCTTTACGATACGGCGCAAAACTACCCTGGCAGACGAGTGAACATACCCTATTAACTCACTGTCCAGACCCAACGGGCGCTGTATGGGAATTAAAGCGAGTACCGCGTGAGACAGCGGACACCGAACCGATGCACTAACAACAGAATAAATTCAAAATGCTGCTTTCTAAGTCCTAAACAAATGTATGTCTTACGTTGGGGCTGAAAATTTTCAGCCCATACCATTAATTTCAAAATAATCAATAAATAACTATGGATGATAACAAAGAACAAAAAGAGCAAGAAGAAATGAAAATTCGCAAGATGATTGCGGATTACATAACCCACAGCCCTTATAAATTAAATCCAGATACAAAGATTGTAGATAGAGTGGTCAGGGGGCTGGTGATGCGGAAGATCAAATATGGATATGCGTATTGCCCGTGTCGTTTAGTTATGGGAGATGTAGAAAAGGACAAGAAGATTATATGCCCCTGTGTTTATCATGCCGAAGAGATTGAGCGCGATGGAGAATGTCACTGCCAACTTTTTGTAAGTTCCAATTACCAAGCAAAGGATAAAAAAGGAGAATAACATGTCTGAAGATGTGGCTGTAATTACGGATGCAAATTTTGATGCAGAAGTTTTGAAATCAAGTATTCCCGTCTTAGTGGATTTTTGGGCGGCATGGTGCGGTCCTTGCAGGCAACTTGTACCGGTAATAGACGAATTGGCAAAGGAATATAAAGGAAAGGTCAAGATTGGAAAACTTGACACGGAAGAAAATAATACCATCCCTGCCAAGTTTGGTATTACAGCAATACCCACGATTATTTTGTTTAAAAATGGTCAAGCTGTGAATAAGATGATAGGGGTAAAATCTAAGAAGGACTTAAAAGCAGCGCTAGACGCACAACTTAAATAATTGCAGCGACCAGCCGTCAGCGATCGGTTCTCAGCTTTTAGATGAATGATGTTAAACTTTGCCGTTAACCCACAACCGCTGGCAGTTGATCACAAATGGCTTCCGTTTTGGCGGAAACAAGCTGAATTATGATATTCCTAAGAGTTCATGGAGTTTTGCCGGTATATTAGCGGTTTTCATTAATGTTTCTCCGACTAAGACTGCATCGATTCCTTTTTTGATTAATGTTACAATATCCTCCCGTGATTTTATTCCGCTCTCGCTTACGACAATTTTTCCCGCTGGAATCATAGGTCTTAGCAGGAGAGTAGTTTCTAAGTCGATCTTAAAGGTTGCAAGGTCACGATTATTAATACCGATAATATTTGCGCTCGTTTGTAGGACCTTCTTCAATTCTGATTCTGAGTGTACTTCTACCAAGCAATCCATACTCATTCCCTCTGCCAGCTCCAAAAAATGTTGGATTTCCTCTTTGGAGAGAAGTGTAGCAATAAGCAATATAGCATCTGCCCCAGCCGATCTTGCCTCATAAATTTGATAAGGGTCGACGATGAAGTCCTTTCGCAGAACGGGTAGATGTATAGATTTTTTGACCTCAGTTAAATATGACAATTTTCCTTGGAAGAATTTCTCATCGGTAAGGACAGAGATGGCTGCGGCGCCACTGGATTCATAAAGGCGGGCAATTTCTACAGGATTAAAATCTTTTCGGATAATACCCAAGGACGGAGACGCCTTTTTAATCTCTGCGATGATGGTAATATTGGTATTAGATTTTAGTGAAGTTCCGAATGGCCTTGTGTGCTGTTCTTCCTTAATATTTTCTTTTAGCACCTCAGTGGGAATACGCTTTTTGTTTTCAGCAACCTCAGATAATTTGTGTTTGTAAATTTCATCCAAAATTGTCACGAGTGTTTTTGCCTCAATAAAAACCTCATAAAACGGTTATTCTTATCTGGAAATGTGTTTGTTGCGATGAGCATTTGCATGGAGGAAAAAGACCGTATGAGGCGAAAAGATACCCAGGCGCATAATACAAATCGGAGTGTAAGATACGTTGTGTGGTGTACCAAGAGCCTGAAGAGAAAATTACACGAGAGAGTTAAAAACAACGCTGTTGCAGCATAAAGACAATATTTATAACGGTAGCGAATGCCGTAACCAAGCCCCATCATACACAATCCTATCATAATATATCTAAATCCATAACCACGCTGAGCGAGGCTATGGCTGACGATTAACGCCAGGATACTAAGGATGATGCCTAATATACCCAGGAATATTACCAGGTTTGCTACCTTTCCAACGCATTGTGCGTGATTTATTTGTCGAGTTTCACTCATTTAGATTCTATCGATGAGGATAAAGATAAATAAACATCTGCGAGACGAATGCTCATTAAAGTGATATCTCAACAATACGATTCTTTTCCAGCAAACAGTTATCTAATAGCATCAATAATGATGATAGTCCCAAAAAGAATGAATATACTTGTTGAAATATACTTTATTAATTTCTCAGGAAGTTTTTTACCGGCGATAATGCCAACAATTATTGCAATGCCATCCGCAGCAACCATACCAAAAGTTGATCCTAGCCATACCCCCATGAATGAGTGATATTGAGCGGCAAGCGAGATTGTTGCTAGTTGAGTTTTATCACCAAGTTCCGCGAGAAAAAATGCGATAGCAACTGTTGCTATCGCGCCTAATTTGTTATCCTTTTTTCCTTTTCCATTGCAAGTATCGCCTTTTAAAGTCCAGATGCCAAAACCAATAAAGGAAATACCGATCAAAATCTTTAAATAATGCATGGGGATTAATGCGCTGACTTTCTCCCCAATTATTACTGAAAACAAGTGAATTACAAGTGTTCCAATAAAAATACCGAGCAAAACTTTTATTGGTTTATACTTTGTGGCGAAAGAAAGAGCTACCAATTGGGTCTTGTCACCCATCTCTGCAATTGCTATAAGGAAAAAAGACGATAAAAAACTTAGCATTTTTTGTCTAGGCTTTCAGCGAATACAAGAAATTTCTGAACGGAGGCCATGAACCGAAGAAACTTGGTTTCAGTACTATTTTAGCCTCTAAGTTAAAGATGAAATGAAAAGCATATCAGAATATGGTTGTGAGTCAACTAAAACGTTCGGGTTTTAAATAAAAAAATCTCCTGCACCTACTTTGAGTGCAGGAGATTTTTTAGAAATGGTTCTTTTAAAAAAGGATTTAGTGGTGTTCTTCTACAATAAATTCTACAGCATCATTGTAAGAATCTTTTCTGTAACCAAACAATGATACGACTGTGCCAGCGGCGAGTCCCGTGATCCATGCAACAATAAAGGTAATAAATACACCTTTGATTTGTAATCCAGGCACAACATTTTCCGCGATGAAGATAGCCGCTAAACCGCCTAATATTCCCGGCATTCCGTGGAGGTTGTGGACGCCACAGGTATCAATGCCTTTTAAGGCTTTTTGAACACGCGGCTGGATAAGTGAAAAGCCAATTACGCTTAAGATGCCGGCTACGAAACCTAATGCCAAGGACAATTTGGGAGTGGTATGGGCGCACGCAGAACCGATAGCTACACCGCCGGCCAGAGCTGCGTTGGCCATATCTTCAATGGCGATCTTTTTCCGAATCATGGTTGATGCAATATAGGTAGCCACAGTTGCGCCACAGAGGGAAAGAATTGTATTTATTGCTGCAGTAGGCATCCTTGATACTTCTGCTGGCGCTGCGCAGAATGATGGCCAGAATATCCACAAGAACATACTTCCTAGCATTGAAAATTGATTACTGAGCTTATCAGACTCAATTTTTTTCCTAAAATCTTCGCTGGTGGTCATCCTTACGATAACACCTAACCCGAAGTAAGCGCCAAATTGATGGATGACGATAGAGCCGCCTGTATCAATCAGTTGACCCTTTGGAATGATGCCCATTCCGTTATCTAACATAATCCACTCGTTCATCATATAGGATGGAACAAACATGAGCGCCATTATTATGTATTGGGACATTTTCAGTCTACCCAGAAATGCCCCCATAGCGATTAGTATACTTGCAGCGCAAAACTCAGCCACGATCAGCCGGTCCATTTTCAATTCGGCTGGTTCTCCAAAAATATCCAATGTCTTTAGGAACATGTAATACGGGATGACTATACTTACCGCTATATAAGTAGCGGTAACGGCGCCATAACCGTATTTCCTCACGAAAACCATCAAAAATCCGAAACCGACCATTAACATAGCCATAACATGAATGGCCTTGCCGTATTTGGCTAATTCAAGAAAATCTTCCAGTGTCTCAGCAACCACGCCACCGGTTTCAACTTTGCCAGGGCTGGAAGGGGTACTGACTTTTGAATGTGATTCTACATTGCCGCTGGCGAGCAGAATTTTATGATTTTCAGAATTTACGTCTGATACTGAGTGATCTATCGTTGCCCATGTATTCCAATCGTTTTGGTTTTCTAATACTTCAGTCCCGCTAGCGGTTTTTATTGTTCCCAGCAATGGGACGCATAAAAGACTGATAATAATAACGTACAACTTCAAAAACCTTTTTATTGCCATCTAGTCGCCCTCCTTTTTAAATCAATAATGTTCGTGAAATTAGTACCTAAAGATTTTTTAGAAATGTATGATTTCAGCCATTTAATTGATTTTTTTCCACTTTTCTACTGGAATTAAGAATATTTCGGAAGTTATCATCTCCGTTAAAATGTCAAATATTATCTCAGGTCGCTTCGTGTTGATACTTTTGAGGTTATATATATTCCATTTGATTATAAATATCAAGCGAAAAAAACATTTTTAAGGTAAATTATTTAGTTCTGTAAATACTAAGAACCAGAGAGCGAAATATATGCCAGAATAGATTTGAATATCTTTTTCGAGGTGTTTTAGCGTTTAAGGAGGATAAGGTATAGAGATATGAATTAAAATTTGGGGTATTAGTTAGTGTTTATTCAGTAGTTGTGATTTTTTAAACTCAAAATCGTCTTTGGAAATGATACCTTGGTTCCTTAATTCTTTAAGTTCTGATAATCTGTCATCTTCAATCGTTTTTTCTTGATAAATACTTGGAGAGGGATGCCGTGTCTGAGCACCGGTAAGCTCATTAAGCTTGTATTTGTAATTGTCCTCCGAAATTAGTCCCTGTTCATATAGATCGTTGAGTTCTTTAACCCGCTCATCAGCCATACTGGCTTCGGATAGTTCTCTGACTGGTTCGTTTTTCTTCCCTTTTGAAATATATTTGGGAAGGTTCTGTGTTTGAGCGCCAGCAAGTTGCTTGAGCTTATATTTATAATCATCTTCTTTGATTAAACCTTGATCGTATAGTTCTTTGAGTTCTTCAGCCCGCTCACTGCTTATAACATTTCCAAAGGACTCTGAAATTATTTCTTCCTTTTTTTCTTTAGTAACGTCCAGGGAAGGATACTGTATTTGCTTAGCGGCAAGTTTCTTGAGTTTATATTTATAATCGTTCTCTGTAATTAATCCCTCGTCATATAGTTCTTTAAGTTCTTTGGCTCGATCATTACTTAGAGCATTTTCAGATAACCCTGAGACCGTTTCAGCGCCTTTTTTTTCAGAAATGTCTTGGGAAGGGTATTGTGTTTGTTTGGTAGTAAATTTCTTGAGTTTATATTTATAATCGTCCTCTGTAATTAGTCCTTCATCATACAGCTCTTTAAGTTCTTTAATTCGATCATTGTTTGTGGTGGTTCTGGATGATTCTGTAACTGTTTCAATTTCTTTCCCTTTAGGTGCAAAGAGATCTTCTGTCTCTCTAGTTTCTTCTTCACTGCTGGTGTTTTCGGGTGGTGTTGACACCGTTCTATTATCTTCTCTTGTACCTGCGAGTTCACTTTTCTTACTTTCATAATCCTTTTTTGCAATCAAACCTTCTTGTTTTATTTCGTTTAACATCTTTAATTTGTCTTCAGAAGAAGATTCATTTTCTTCTGAAGATTTGTTCTCGTATATTGGAGGCTCGCTCGCAGGGGATATACTTTGTGTACCCCCAGTATCGTGATTTTCATTATCGAAGATGTTGTCATCCGCAGGGGATTGTTTTTCCATCTCTCCTGAAGTATGTTTCTCTTCTGTCACTTCATCTTCTAAGGATATTTTCTTTTTACTAGGATTTTTGGGCTCTGGCAGCCATCCGACATCCTTACCCTTCACGAGGGCATCCTTCTTTTCCTCATATTCTGCTGCAGAGATAGTTCCTTCTTCTTTTAGTTCCGTTAATTTTGTGAGTTTTTCATGTAAGTCTTTAATATTTATCGTAGGTTCCTCGGCAGGCGTCGATTCATTTGATTCCTTTTTGTCTTCTGCAGTAACTTTCTTTGAGGGAACAGACGGTTCTTCGGTATTTGTATTCCATTCTTCTTGGATAGGTTTGTTTAACTTTTTTTCAGCCAATTTTTTTGACTTAGCTGCCGCTGTTTGGATTTCTTTCTCAGTAGGCTCTTCCTTTGGTGTAGAGGATTCAGCATCCTTTTTAATCTTTTCGGGTTTTTTAGTGGCAATTCTTTTTTCCTCTCCTGTACCACGATCTTTTTTCTTCTTTTCTTTAATCTTTTTTTCATCTTTTCCATCAAATGGGGGAGAGAAAATAGAAACGGCGATAAATCGCTCGCCGCCGGTATTTAAAAATTTATGTACGGTTCTACTAGGGATTTGTAGGATGGAACCTGGTTTTATCATATAACGCGTACTATCAAGAGTGGCAATACCGCTTCCTTTTTTGACATAGATAACTTCATCGTGTCGTTTGTGGTAATGGGGGTTCAGTTCGCCGTTTTCACGAACTTGAACGACGTACATGCTGGAATTTTTGTTATTGCCCACACTCGTGAATTTTACATCTTCGGTTTCGCTAAGTGGGTTTTTATTTGCGATTTCCTCAACGTTTTGGACAGAAAAGGAGAAGTCCTCAGGAAATTTGGTTGGGTGCTTTAGAGATTCTACAAAATTACCTGGATAATATTTTACGGTTGTACAACCAATAGGAATTATGAAAAGGAGGAGTGGAATTCTAAAAAAAGTTTTAACAATACTCATTTTTATGATAAGGTATGGGGAATCTATGGGTCTTTTTATAAAAAACGTAAAATGTATTATGCATTGTAAGCCTCGCCTTGTTTTTGCAGCAGTTTCACCTGTAAAATACAATACTTTTGGGAGACTTGAAGAAATACTGTGTTATTAAAACATAAAGATATATTGTATTGCAAGTGAGTATTTAAAATTGCTTGAGTTTTTACGAGGTATGTTTTCTCAACTGCACCTTTTCAACATCTTTTACCGATCTACTCACTTTTAAATTTGAGGTACGTACTGCAGAATCAGATATATTCCCAGGTCAAAATTCTTATTAGGAAATTGGCAGGAAGGAAAATGAAAACAAACAAAGAAAGAAGATTGTTTCTTAAGAAAACGCTTGAGATTGGGGGTGGTATTTGCGCCTCTACGGTTATTGGAAGGTATTTGACAGGTTTTGATGCTGACGTTGCCTGGGGAGATAATACTTCTGCGGTAAACTTACCCGTTGTGGTTATTGCGCGCGATGATAACCTGTTTACGGAAGCAGGAAACTTAAGGGAAACAACGATTACGAATTTAGTCCACAAATCTGTAATGCAGTTGACTCGCGCTTTGTCCAAAGAAAAGGCGTGGCAGACGCTTTTTAAGCCCGACGATGTTGTTGGTATAAAGTTGAACTGTTTATCAGGTAAAATAATGTCTCCTCATGTTGCTGTTGTAGAGTCCATCATACAGGGTTTGAAACTGGCAGGCATTAAGGATAAAAATATCATGGTTTTTGAGCGATTCAATCGGGAGTTAGAAGCATCTGGATTTCGCATTCGCCGCATGGCGGAGGGGGTCCAATGTTTTGGCACAGATGATCTTCCGGGAGGTGGTTATGATGCCGAACCAGAATTGGCCCATAGTGTGGGGACCTGTTTCAGTAAGATAGTTTCCCGCTTGTGTACTGCTATTATTAATGTGCCCGTCCTAAAAGACCATGATCTGGCTGGGGTAAGCGTGGCCATGAAGAATTTTTTTGGTGTTATTCATAATCC
>JAGWZR010000067.1 GCA_018968795.1 Planctomycetota bacterium
CCTTATAGTCTACCCCGCCTTTGAAGGTTACCTTGATTTGTCCGCGTATTGGGATTTCATTACCATATAAACTTTTCAATGCCAGGTGTGTTAATTTATATGCGCCAGAAACGGCTGGACACGAATGCCCCGCAAACTTTACAGCATCTGTATAAGCAAAAATAAAAGCTTCATTTTTATCCATAGCGCCCAGCGCTATGGCAAGCGGGTCTTTAATCTTGATTGGTTCTACGGCATCAAAAAAAGATTTATTAAATTTTGTCTGTTCCATTGATATATGTTCTCCTCATATAAAAATTTTATTTCGTTGGCTACGATAACATTATTTCAAGCTAATCTTCGAGCGTGGATATATCTCCTGTAGGTAACCCCAAGTCTCTTGCCTTCAGCAATCGGCGCATGATTTTACCGCTACGAGTTTTCGGTAAATTGGTGCAAAATTCGATTTCTCTCGGATATGCATGGGCCGCCAGGCGATGTTTTATAAACACTTTTATCTCCTCTTCTAATCCCTGCGAAGAATTGAAACCCTCTCGAAGCACCACAAATGCCTTTATAATCTCGCCCCTTTCTGCGTCTGGTTTGCCAATTACACCCGCCTCTACCACCGCTCTGTGTTCGAGAAGGGCGCTCTCTACCTCAAAAGGTCCAACTCTATGGCCTGATGTATTGATTACATCGTCCGCCCTTCCAACAAACCAGAAATAACCATCCTCGTCCTTATAAGCCGTATCGCCTGTTGCGTACCATCCGTTTATATTAAAATATTCTTTAAACCGCTTCTCATCGCCCCATACCGCCCTTAACATTGAAGGCCAGCCCGGTTTTAACGCTAAAAGTCCATGCTGTCCAACGGGTAACTCATTGCCTTTGCCATCAACAATAGCCGCTTTAATGCCCGGGAAAGGCTTGCCCATAGAACCTGGTTTTATAGGTAAGCACGGATAATTTGCAATCATAATGGAACCCGTTTCTGTCTGCCACCAATTATCGTGAATCGGTAAGCCGTAAACCTTTAAGCCCCACCGGATCACCTCTGGGTTGAGCGGTTCTCCAACACTGCAGATATACCTTAAACTGCTTAAATCATATTTTTTTACAAGATCGTCGCCCGCCTTCATCAACATCCGCAAGGCCGTGGGGGCGGTGTACCATACGGTAACTTTATAATTTTGAATAATCTCATACCACTTAGCGGCATCAAACCGGCCGTCGAAGACGTAAAAAGAAATACCATTTAACCACGGTCCCCACAGTCCGTATACTGTGCCGGTCACCCAGCCGGGATCGGCGGTACACCAATAGACATCATCGTCTCTCAAGTCCAGTACCCATTTTGTGGTAATAGAATGCGAGATCGTGTCATTGTGAACATGTGTTATTCCCTTGGGCTTACCTGTTGTGCCAGAGGTGTAAAGGATATAAAGAGGGTCTTCGAGTTCTACTTGTTCCATTTCAAACTTATCCGAGGCATTTTCCGTCAATATTTTGTAACAGACTTCCCTGTCTTCTAAATCGTAGTCTTCTTTTTTATTGACCAATATGATATGCTCTAACTTTGGCAATTCCCACAGTACCGTATCAACGCGTTCCTTCAATTCAGGCGTGGTAATCAATACCTTGGCCTCACTATTTTGCAAACGGTCGCGAACGGCGTCAGGCCCAAAGGCAGAGAACATAGGCCCTGCAATGGCGCCGATCTTGGCAATCGCTAAGGTGCTTATATAAAGCTCTGGTAATCGGGGTAAAAATATAAAGACACGGTCTCCTTTTTTGACTCCCAGTGTTCGGAGCATATTGGCGCACTTGTCAGAGAGTTTCTTCATCTCCAGGAATGTATACTTCTCACAGCAACCATCGGCGCCCTCCCAGTACAACGCCACCTTATTCTTTCGCCAGGTTTGGGCGTGTTTATCAACAGCCTCGTAAGCAATATTTACTTTGTTTTCAGTTAGGCGGAATTCTTTTTTGATGGTTTCCCACGAAAATTCATGATAGGTCTTCTCATAGTCCGTAAGGCCGTGAACAACAGGTTTTTTGTTGATTATTTCTACATTTTTCATAAATATTAACTCAGCATCTTAATGGGGAAATTGAACGCAGAATCTTAATAATCACCAAAGATTTCAGAAATACTAACGATTTAGACCAGTAATTTTATATAACTTATATTTATAAGTCAATCGGAAAGGTTCTGTAAGGAGTGGCAAGTTAGTCCGTATTGTCTGACAAAAGCAGGATTTCTGTTTTTTTATAATTACTTCTTGGTTTCTGCTTGCGCAAGAACGGCGGAAACAGATTTTCTCACATACGCAAAAGACAAAGCCCCTCTTCTGTATATTAAAATTTATTTTTAGAGATACGATTGATATAATTGCTTTTAATGGCTCTGAAATTCAATGACAATCTACTCCCGACGCTTCCCATTATGGAAGACCTTCCGGTCGACAGAATTATTGGGATTACATCGACCATTCCCATAGAAATTGTTTTTGCCGCTGGGTATATACCGATAGACCTGAATAATATTTTTATCTGTGACCGGCTTCCTTATAAAATGGTTGACGATGCCGAGGCGGCAGGACTTCCAAGAAATACGTGCGCATGGATCAAGGGCATTTATGCTGCCACCAGGAGGTACCGCATCCAGAGGGTTATTAGCGTGATTCAAGGGGATTGCAGCAATAATCAGGCATTGATGGAAATTTTCCAGTCAGAAGGTATCGAAACCATACCATTTGCCTATCCACACGCAAATACCGATAAGGAATTTTTACACAACCAATTGGTAAGGCTTGCAGACAATTTAGGAGTTGATTATTCAAATGCAGAAGAAATGAAGAAACGCCTGGATACAACTCGAGCAAAGGTACATGAAATTGACGACCTTACGTGGGCAAAGAATACGGTAACAGGTGAGGAAAACCATATCTGGACGGTATCGACCAGCGATCTGATGGGCGATTACGCCGTTTTTGAAGAACGCGCCGCACGGTTTTTAAAGCTGGCGCAAAACCGTAAACCCATTCAACACGATCTCAGGATTGGCGTTATCGGCATACCGCCTATCTGTGAAGATCTCTATCCATTTCTCTCCTCCCTTGGTATCCACGTCGTATTCAATGAAATTCAAAGGCAGTTTAGTATGCCATACCCTACAAAAACCCTGGTTGAGCAGTACAGTCAATATACCTATCCATACGATATTTTTTCACGCATAGAAGATATTCGGCAGGCAATAGAGCAGCGAAACATCAAGGGACTGATCCATTATGTCCAGAGTTTTTGTCACCGCCATATCCACGACAGAATTATTAGAAAATATATCCCGTTGCCGACTCTCACGCTGGATTGTGACCGCCCAGGTCCGTTAGATGGAGCCATGAAGACCCGCATAGAGGCATTTGTTGAGATGTTAAGAAACAATGAACCTGCATTTGTTGAATTTAGACGACAGGAACACCCGGAGTAGAAAACATATCTATAGTAAACGCAAAAAGAAAGTTGTCATTGCGAGGGTGTTCTCCCGATGTAGAGACGCAAAGCGTTGCGTCTCTATCAAGACTTTTAAGCTCCCCTCTAAAAAGAGGGGATAAGGGGTGTGTAAGTTTGCCGTAACACCCCAGCCCCTCTTTTTAGAGGGGAATCACAAAAGATTAGAATTCCTATACATTAAATCACTCTTTTCTTATTGTGAGCCTGATGGCGGGTGGCAGTTGGCAAGACCGAACGGTTAGGTTTCGTTTTTTAATTGTTGCAGAAGATTCTCAAACCGCTGCGATCAGGGAAATTTTTCCGGCAGGTCGTAATATCCGAGTGAAAGCAAGTACTGACAAACGCTATATCGAGGCAACCACGTTGTTACGTTGTGGCATATCTTATTCTTTTGCAAGATGCATTCGCATAGAGTTAGCTAACCGGCAACCCGCTTGCGGGCTGTCCGGGTTGAGCGCGGGGTTAGATTGCTCGCGCTGTCGCCAAGAAAAACCTCCCACTTGTCTTTGAATGGCAACGCATTTTCAAGATAGAACGAGTACCACTCCGACCCCGTTGTCTTGGCTTTGTTGTACCTTGTTTTTTCGGCGACCACCGAACTGGGAACAATGTAGAATTCAATGACCTCTCCATCTTTTTTGGCACGCAAGTTGACGAACACATAGATGTGGGTAGGCGAAACCATTTCTTGGACTTTGCTCCCAACGAGCCAAAAGTTGAATGTTTTTGCGTTCGTTTTTACTTGGACGGAAAAGGACCGCGAGCACGACTGATCTGTAACGAGAACGTCGGCACCAATGACACTCCTGGATGTTGGCGAGGCTATGAGTCCAAGGCGAGACAATTCTGCGGCAACGAGATAGACGCCCCGCATTCCAGTAAGTTGGCCTTTCAATGCCATTGATCCTCCCGCAATCTAACGCCGCCCTTGAGTCGCGGCCGACGAAGGATGCCGTCGATTCTCGAAGGGATTGTTAGCTGGCATTCTCTGTACTCTCCCTCGGAAAGACTATCCGGGATTTTTCTAATCTTTGCTTAGCCTGTACGACATCTGCTTCTGTTCTACCAAGGACGAAGCCACTGCCGATTTTAGAGGAAGCAGTATCAGGACCAATAAAGTATCCACACATATAGTTCCCCTCAAATCCTAAGGTAAGCCCAAATATTCCTCCCGAATGGGCCCCTGGCTTTTTAGATTTCCACTCACCCAACAAAAATCTATCTTCGTAGATTCGAGCGCGACCCTCCCATTTGTACCCTCTAGAATTATCACTGTTTCGGATTACAACTTTTCCCCATCGACGACTTATCACTAGATTTTCAGAAACCCAATCCCAACCGGTATCTATAGTGGGTTGCCACATCGCGAACCATTTTCCGAATATTGCGCGAGGGCTCCTAAGTGTTATGAAATGCTCGTAGGCAAGATATACGCCTAAGCTCAAGAAAGCGCCTATAACCGCCCCTAACAATGTCCAGCCGAGTTGTTCCATGTGCTTTTCGCTATTTTTGCCAGCTAACTTTACATTAGACTCCCCAATTATCGCATTATTTTACATCATTTGTGAAAACTATTAGGGGATTAATTAAGTCGTTGACTATAATTACACGTGTAATACCGGTTTTGAATTTTTATCAATAAGATTATTATAGCGTTTTAGAATAGGGTCTATAACCTGGTTTTTAAATTCTTCCACTTGCTGCGGCGCCCTGCCAACCAATCTAATCGGGTCAGAAATCTCTTTTAACTTCGATTTGATCCTGGAAAATGAAGGATCCTCTGCAATTCGTTCCAAGAGGTCATTTTTGTTTCCTTGTTCCTTCACCTTACAGCTTGCCTCCATTGCGTGTTTACGGATTTTTTCGTGGAGTTCCTGGCGGTCTCCGCCCGCATTTACTGCCTCCATAAGGATATTTTCTGTTATCATAAAAGGTAACTCATCAGTCAAATGACGGTTGATGACGGATGGATAAACGCTCAATCCTGAGGCGACGTTCAACACAATGTTTAATATGCCATCAATAGCAAGGAATGTCTCTGGAATAGAAATTCTTTTGTTGGCGGAATCGTCCAAAGTTCTTTCAAACCACTGGGAGGCTGCTGTAAATGCTGGATTCAACGAGTTACAAAGCACGTAACGTGCAATTGCGGTGATGCGCTCACAACGCATGGGGTTTCGTTTGTATGCCATGGCTGAAGAGCCAATCTGTTCTTCCTCAAATGGTTCTTCCACCTCTTTCAGGTGTTGAAGCAATCGCATATCATTGGAAAGTTTGCAGGCGGATTGTGCAATGCCAGCAAGGCTGAACACAATCTGGCTGTCGATTTTTCGCGTGTAGGTTTGTCCTGTAACTGGATAATAGCTATCAAATCCCATTTTTTTCGTGACAAGTTCATCCAGTTTTTTCACCTTTTCGGTATCATTATTAAAAAGTGCCATAAAGCTGGCCTGTGTGCCTGTTGTGCCTTTTACTCCATGGAATCGTAATCCCTTAATTCTCGCCTCAATTTCCTCGACATCTAAAATATAGTCCTGTATCCATAAGCAAATCCGTTTCCCCAACGTGGTTGGCTGGGCTGGCTGGAAATGAGTAAAACTCAAAGTTGCAAGGTCTTTATATTTCATTGCCTGATTTGAAAGCGCGCTTACAACGTTTACGAGTTTTGCGAGGATAATGCGCAGTCCTTCCTTCATTTGTATGAGGTCGGTGTTATCCTGTACGTAAGCGCTGGTTGCGCCTAGATGGATAATTGGCTTTGCTTTCGGGCACTGCTCGCCGTAGGCATGGATGTGCGACATGACGTCGTGTCTGAGTTTTTTCTCATACGCTCTGGCGGCATCAAAGTTGATGGTATCCTGAAAACGTTTCATTTCATCGATCTGGTTGCTTGTGATAGCCCGTAATTCAAGCTCTTGTTGCGCCTCAGCAAGCGCAATCCAGAGCCTTCTCCATGTGCTGAATTTATATTGATCGGAAAAGATGCAGCACATTTCTTTACTGGCATACCGTTCAGAAAGCGGAGACTGGTATTGATTGTAACGGTTAGTCAATGTCATATATTTTCAGATTGGCTAAAGGTCGGGTTTTTAAATGATACCCTCTTACTTAATTATCAAGGGGATTTGCAAGGTATTGTAATGATAAAAGTGCAAAAATCAATCTTTAATTAACAAAAAAGGCGTTGGACTTGGACAGTCAACGCCTTTTTCAAGATAAACAAATTGATTGTTTAATTAGTGTCTATGCGCGCATGGAGCTGCCCCAGCCGCCTCTTTCTCCTCAGGAATCTCTCCAATGATAGCATTGGTCGTTAGAAGCAGGGTGGCAATGCTGGCGCCATTTTGTAACGCCACTTTTACAACCTTTGCAGCATCGACAATGCCCGACTCTACCATGTCAGCGAATCTCTCATTGAAAGCATCATAGCCAAAATTACCAGCGCCGTCTTTTACCTTTTGCAATATAACGGCGCCTTCCAGACCGGCGTTATCAGCAATTTGCTGAATGGGTTTTTCAATAGCTATTCTAACGATATTTACTCCAATCTTCTCTTCGCCGCTCGTGGGTACGGCATCCAATACCTTCGACGCCCTTATCAGAGCAACCCCGCCGCCGGGCAATATACCTTCTTCCACAGCAGCCCTGGTAGCATGGACGGCATCCTCGACGCGGGACTTCCTTTCCTTCATTTCAGCCTCCGTGGCTGCGCCTACGTTAATCTGGGCAACCCCGCCAGAGAGTTTTGCAAGGCGTTCTTGCAATTTTTCCCGATCGTAATCAGAGGTGGTTGTCTCTATTTCTGATTTGATCTGCGAAATTCTTCCCTGGATTTCTTTTGTATCGCCCGCCCCTTCAATGATCGTTGTCGTATCCTTATCAATAGTTACTTTCTTCGCCCCGCCGAGGTCGCCGAGTTCTACACTGGAGAGCTGAATTCCCAGATCTTCAAACAATGCTTTTGCGCCTGTAAGAGCGGCGATATCATCCAACATCGCCTTCCTCCTGTCGCCAAAGCCCGGCGCTTTAATGGCAGCGCACTGCAGGGTGCCGCGAAGTTTGTTGACAACAAGCGTGCTGAGCGCCTCTCCCTCTACATCCTCAGCAATGATAATTAATGCCTTGCCTGACTTGGCAATTTTTTCTAATAGAGGGACTAAATCTTTTATCGCAGACACTTTCTTTTCGTGTATCAAAATGTATGGATTCTCAAATACAGCTTCCATGGTGTCAGGAGAGGTAACAAAGTAGGGGGACAAATAACCCTTATCGAATTGCATCCCTTCCACCAAGTCCACGGTGGTCGTAAGGCTTTTCCCCTCTTCCACGGTAATAACGCCGTCTTTGCCAACCTTTTCCATGGCATCAGCTATCTGGTTGCCAATCTCCTCATCGTTGTTTGCGGCAATGGTGGCAATTTGAGCAATCTCTTTTTTCCCCGATATTTTAATGCTCATCTTTGTGAGTTCTTTCGTTAGGGCGCTTACGGACTTTTCGATACCATGTTTAATGTCAACAGGGTTAGCCCCCGCTGCGATATTTTTGATGCCTTCCTCAAATATGGCTTCTGCCAACAGTGTTGCCGTAGAAGTGCCATCACCCACCATATCATTTGTTTTAGAAGCGGCCTCTTTGACCATCTGCGCCCCCATGTTCTCATAAGGGTCTTCGAGTTCTATCTCCTTCGCAACGGTAACACCGTCATTAATCACTGCCGGCGAGCCAAAGCCCTTTTCAATAACGACATTACGGCCTTTCGGTCCCAAAGTAACCTTAACGGCTTTTGCCAATTTTTGAATGCCGTTCCTCACGGATTCCATGGCATCATGCCCGTAGATAATCTTTTTCGCAGCCATTACTACCTCCTCAAAATAATTAATCAATTACAGCCAGGATATCTTCCTCAGACATCAACAGATACTCTTCGCCATCAATTTTTACTTCGGTTCCCCCATAAGAGCTGAACAACACCCTGTTGCCCTTCTTTACCTGAAACTTCGCTCGTTCTCCGCTCTTTAATAATTTTCCATCGCCAAGGGCAATAACTTTACCCTCTTTAGGTTTCTCTTTAGCAGTATCGGGTAATACGATTCCGCCCGCAGTCTTTCCTTCAGCCTCGATTCTTTTTATTAATATTTTCTCTCCTAATGGCCTTACATTCATAACTCAAATTACTCCTTTCTTTAAATGTCCTTAAAAACTTTTATCAAAACTTTACTTTATCTTCGTTAGAGATGAACATAAGTCTGAAGAATTATTTCCAGTAGTACTTCGCAATGACCTGCTCGACTGAGTCTCGGAGCAGGTTGATGTTAATTGGTTTTGGAATTAAAGTATAGGCATTTGCGCTAATGAGGTCTATTTGAAGTTCTTTCGTTATTTCGCCTGACATAAAGATGCAGGGAATGGTGAAACTAATTTCTTGTTTTATAATCTTAAACGTTTCAAGACCACTATAATCAGGGAGGTGCACATCCAAAATGAGTAAATGCACCTCTTCCGTTTTGGCGATAGTTACAGCCTCTCGTCCGCAACTAGCAAAGTAAGTGGTATAGCCCTTGGGTTCAAATGCGTGCTTTAAACTGTCACGGCATGACTCATCGTCATCCGTTATAAGAAGTGAATAATGTCCAG
>JAGWZR010000375.1 GCA_018968795.1 Planctomycetota bacterium
TAACCATTTTGAATAAGGGAACCTACCAAGATGTTGCCAAGTCGACTTAGCAATCATTTTACTATAAGAGCATGAATACTGCCAGAGATAATACCGTTTTAAAAGAGGGCGGTAAAAGAATCGCTAAATATATTTTTATTTTTCATTGCTTTGTTATACAACGTTTGATATTATTCTGACATGTCGTTTGGTTGTATTGTAAAGTCGAATTATATATTGACGTTATATTAAGGCTACAAGGTTACAACCTCGTAGCCTTTTTTGTTTTTATAATTTTTTTAATGTGAGAGGGGGTGATTTAAGAATGGCAAATGGAACAGTGAAGTGGTTCAACGACAAGAAGGGCTTCGGTTTTATTTCTCAGGATAACGGAGACGATGTTTTTGTACATCAAACTTCTATCCAGGGCGAGGGGTTTAGAACCCTTGCAGAGGGAGATAAGGTCGAGTTCGAGGTCATGAAGGACCAGAAGGGCTTCAAGGCCACAAAAGTCGTCAAATTATAAGTTTATTGAAAAGCGCTCTCTTATATTTAAAGAATAATCAATTGCAATAGACGTTGTGGATAAAAATATGGAGTAGTCACTTAACTTATCGTTATAATTACGACATGAAAACCCCAATATCGGTAAAAGGATATTGGGGTTTTTTGTTTGCTGTCTAAAAAGATTTCTCTATCCTTAATCGTCTTATAACATCTTAGTCCTTTTTTAATAATGCTTTTAAAATAAGGTAATGATAACCACTCCAATGATCATAACAACACCACCGATTAATCGTTCCGCGATGTTCGTTTCTTTAAACCAGAGGGCACCGTACATGATACCAAAAAGGAGGCTCATCCGTTTTACCGAAATAACATAGGGAACTTCTATAATACTTACAGCCCAGAAATGTGCAATGGTGGAAAGGGCAATAGCTAACCCAATGAGGCTAAACAGAGCGGTGCGCGAAACCAATTGTTTGACTCTGCCATGATTTTTCCACATAAGAATAGGGAAAAGAATTGCTGCGAGAATAGGAAGATACGTTGAAGCAAAGAATAACGGGCTGGAGTGTAGTATCGCCATTTTCCCAAGGTTGGACGTGATACTGTAGATAAAAGCAACAATAATCATGTACATTGAACCGCGTTCCCGTCCAATGGCTTTAAATGGCTCTAATATGCCCTTCTTCGTAGTTTTCACATTCAGCAAGTAAGCTCCAATAGCGGTAAGTAGTATACCGGCGATCCCAAATCTATCCAGTCTCTCCCCCAGCATAAGATTTGAAGTAAAGATTAAAAAGATCGGACTTAACGCTAAAAATGGCAACGTCAAGGACAAGGGAGATAATTTGATAGCCTTCATGTACAATATGAGCGCCGTAATTTCTAAGGGAAGTAAAATGAGTATGACAAGAAAAAAATAGATGTCTAACTTAGGTATTTGGATAAAGGGCAGGATTAAAAGTAAAAAGGGGGCGGCAAATCCAACACGAACCCACGCAATGAGGTACTCGTTATTTTCAACAAGCGACTTTTTGCAGCATGCATCAGCCGATGCTACAAAAAAGGCGCTCAGCAGAGATAGCAGGATCCAATTCAAAGCTGACCATTAGAAACTATTAACAAATTTATTATTTGCCACCAGGATGCGCGTGTAACCGAAAATATTAAAACGGAGCAGACGTCATTGTGAGCGATAGCGCGACGCATCAATCTTGGTAGAGACGCAATATTTTGCGTCTCTACTCTACATCGGGCGAATACCCTCGCTCGAC